>JAJZHE010000138.1 GCA_021804655.1 Acidobacteriota bacterium | reverse complement strand
TGTTGGTGGCGCGCCAGGTATCCTGCGCATAGAAGAACATGCGCTTCTGGAATTCCTTGGCGTTCGTCGAGGTAGAGACGTAGCGGTTGAAGCTCGTCACCTGGCCGAGAGCAAAGGTTGCAAAGCCCAGACCAGAGGCTCCGTTGGTCGATCCGCCCTGCGCCGTCTCCTGATCGTTGAAGTTCAGCAGGCCTGCGCGGTCGTTATCCGAGGGAACGCGGAGGTTACGGCCATAACGAAGGTCCATGCCCACCTTGATCTCATGGTTCTTGATCGTCTTGGTCCAGTTGTTTACGATCTGGAACTGGTCCTCGCGCTCCGTCAGCGGACAGTTGCAACGGCTGATGTTCAAGCCGTCTCCATAGAGCGGCTGAACAGCGCCGCCTGGAAGCGTCTGCGTGAAGAAGCCCGGGGAACCACCCGTGTAGAACGTTCCAAAGTTGATGCCGGGGATGCCCAGAGTATTGGCAAATTCCGTGCTCTGGTCATTCTTCTGGTCTGCAATGTTATAGCGCAAATAACCCAGACGAAGATCGGCGATCAACGTCGGGCTGAAGACGTAGTCGGAACCGATCGCAAGGCTGTCGTCCGCGCTCGTGGACTGGCCGCCGTAGCCGCCGATGCCAAAGCCCGGGCCACCCGCGCCCACTCCGCCACCGGCCGGATCGTACATCTGCGCGCCGCTCAGCTTGTTCGTCCAGCGGGAGAAACGAACAAACGCATTCGCCTTCTCGTTGATCGTGTCGTCCACGCGGACCGTCCACAGATCGCTGTTGAACAGACCTGTACCTTGCTCCGTCGAGTTCGCGTCCAGACCATTCAGGTCGCCACCCGACTCCTGCAGAACGTAAGGCTCCAGGTAAGTCAGCATGTTGGTGAACTGCTTGCTGACCCTCGACGCAGGAATGACGTTACCTTGGAACGGCTGACCGCCGCCAGCGGTACTGTTGTCAAAGATGGTGCCTTGGAGCGGTGAACTGGCGGTTGAAAGCGTGCTTTTATACTCGCTGAAATCGCAGCCCTGAATGCCGCTGGGACCAGTGACCTGGCCAAGGCAGCTTTGCATCAGCAGTTTGCTGGGCAGCGTGTTGACCGCTACCGAGCCGACTTTCTGCCGCTGACCTTCATACGCACCGAAGAAGAACAGCTTGTTCCGGAAAATTGGCCCACCCAGCGTGGCGCCAAACTTGTTCTTGATGCCTGGTGCCGGCGCGCCCGCGAATGGGTCCTTTGCCAGGTTGGCATTGCCCGTGCGGAAATCGTACGTGCTGCCGTGGAAGGTGTTCGATCCCGACTTGGTCTGCACCGTTTCCACTGCGGCCACAGCTTTGCCCAGCTCAGCGTCAAAGTTCTGCGTCGTCACCTTTGACTCGGTGATCGAGTCCAGCGACGGGTTGATGACGATAATGCCCAGAATTGGATCCTGGTTGTCCGTGCCGTCCAGCTCATAGGCAATGCCACCGAAGGCCTGCCCATCGATCTGAATCTGGCGCGAAGCCTGAGGGTTTTCATCCGCCGCATGCGACCAGCCCAGAAGCTGCGCACCCGGCAGCAGAAGCTGCAGGTTGGCGTAGTTCTGGCCTTCCACAGGCAGATCGTTCACCTGCTGCGAGTTGAAGATCGTCGAAACATCCGCACGATCCGTCTTCAGCTCCGGCACCGAGTCCGCGTTGACGGTCACCGTCTCCGCCCCGGCGCTGGAAACCCCCAGCGTGATGTCCGAGCGCGGCGATGTATCCGCCAGCACTACGATGCCCTTCACCGTCGAAGTCTCAAAGCCTTTTGATACAACCTGCACGTCATACGTGTCAGGGATAAGGTGCGATACCGTGTAATCACCTGTTCCATTGGTGGTCACGGTCACTTTCGTGCCCTTGCCTTCGTCGGTCACAGTTACCGTTGCGCCGGGTACTACCGCGCCGGTTTTGTCCGTGACCGTACCGAAGATCGATCCGTAGACCGACTGGGCACGAGCCATCGTCGAGGAGAACAGACATACGATGGCGAGGAGTGCCAGTGCGTACGCTGTTCGCGTGTACTTAGTCATGCGGTCTCCTGAGAAATACTCCAGGTTCTATAAAGTCCATTTGCCATCCGGCTAGGATTTGCGAGTTACGGATTCATCCAAACCATGCCGGTTCTGGATTGAATCCGCACACCAGGCCAAACATTTCGCCTCTGGCGCTCCGACGAGTCCTGCCACATTGGCGAGTCCCGCTCTCTCATTTCCCCTGCATCTCACAGAATTGCGAGTGCCAGGCTTGGCTGCACGTGGTTCCACCGAATCGCGTCCCGGTAAACAAAAGTTGCACTCTGCAGCACCGTTGAACATTATCGAAAGCAAGAGACGATTGTCAATCTTTTGGGTGAGATTTTTCTTGTGGGCGCCAGGAAACGGTATAGTCAAACCCTCATCGTCAAATTTTTCGCCCCTGCAGCCGACCTACAAAAAAACATATTAATCGGATATTGAAAACAATAGGCTTGACTGAAAAGAACCCAGGGAACTCGCTGAAAAGCTGCCCCGTAAAACACTCGTGAGCAATCAAAATAGAGCAGATTCAGCAAACAGATTGCACACCATTACAATCTAATTGCTATATATATGTATGATCATTTTGAATCGCAGATGCCAGTAGGTTCTCAAGGTGCAATCCTCCGCCGACCTGCCCAGTGCGTTTTGCGCCTGTGGAGTCAAATATGCAGCTTTCACTCAAATAAATTGCTTTACTTCGAGGCCATCCCGCGGCCTACCTTCGCTCGAATTTACCTTATAAGGTACATTCTTCCATCCTCGATCAAGAACCGGGCACGACCATCCGGCGTAGTGCGCCCAAATTCGGATGATCGGTGGGTATACATTTGCCCTAAGTTCTGCTCCAAATCCTCCTCCGTCTATCATCTGCAATGAAAGCGTTATCTTCGGCACGATTGCGTTTTCGTCAGAATCTCCACCTTCAGCGCTGCCGCCTGGCGGTCATCCGGCTCAAACGCCAGAACGCGCTCCAGCGTCGCCAGAGCATCCTCGCGTTTACCCAATCCGCACTCAACCGTGGCAAGGTTGAGTGCGGTCGTCTTCGCCGCTGGATTCTCTTGCAGCATACGGGTCCAGATTTGAGCCGCAGCCTGCGGATGGCCATGCTGGGCCAGAATCAGACCCAGGTTCCCTGCCGCAAAATCATCGTACGGATCGGAGCGCAGCGCCTGTTCATACTCCTGCGCCGCGGCGCGAAGCTCTCCCCCAACCTGTTCCAGAAACCCAAGCTGGCTATGCAAGGGAGCGTCTCCGGCAGACTCCACTTGCTTCAGAATGGCCAGCGCACGCGCATACGCATCCCGGTCGCCCAGCGCGGCAAACTGCGCATAAGCCAGTCCCAGATCGCGGTCGGCTGCGGGCGACGCAATGCTTTCCGGTCCCACCTCAACCAGCGAACCGGTCTTGGCCGGAGGAATCACTTTTTTTGCAAAGCGTGTGACAATCCGGTGATCGGTCACCTGCTCATGCGCAATGTCGGTTGAGTTGGCCCGCTGCATGTGGCACGTGGTGCAGTCCAATTGCTGCGGATAATGTGTCTGTGAAAACGTGGGCTTTTGCGCCCCAGTCGGCGTTTCGTGGCAGCTCAGGCAACGTGTGCGATACCAGCGCACCCTGGCCGCGGGCGTCAGCAGCGTATCGCTGCCATGTGGATCGTGACAGGTGGTGCATGTCAATCGATCCCCGGAGGCTTGCTTGCATGCGCTGCCCAGCAGCGCTTCCCACTGGCTGGTTGCGCGTCCTCCTGACCCCTGCTCGTCGGCATGGACGTAATAACTGGCATAGTCCCAGATGCTTTCGCCGGGGCGAAAATCGACAAGTGTTTTGCCGGAATGAACAATCGCAGCCTGGCCCTCCATGTGGCAACTCAAACAGATGGAGTCTCGTTTTACGGCGGGCAACTGCCCGATCTCAAGCATCGGCGTATACCCGCCGGAAGCCAGATGCTCCGCTGGATCTCCGTGGCAGCTTTCGCACGTGATGCCACCGTGCAGAAATGGTTCGGCTGCATACTTGTTGCGCGCCTGCGGCATCGATGACTGCGCGCCGGAAGCATGGCAGCGCAGGCAACCCGGATCGACAGGCAGGGTCAGCGGCATCTCGGCCACCTGAAGATAATTCGGCGCCATATCCCAGACCTGCTTGCGTGCATACCAGTTGATCGGCGCTTCAAACCAGTAGCCATCCTGCTGAAAGAGATAGGTTCGCCCGCGCAGCCCGGAGCCGAGATAGTAACTCAATGTCCGCGATCCCGCCAGTGCCGGAATCTGCACCCCGCCAAACGCCACCGACGGGCGCGCAAACTCCAGCACTACCTGATCGCCTGCCCGGCGAATCTGATACTCCACCTGCGTTGTGCTCTGCTTCAGGTCGGCGGGGATCAGCCCGTCCACTGCGTCTCCGCTGGCTCTCGCCATCGGCGTCTGCTCGTATTTCTGGAAGATGGCCTGGTGGCAGCGCTCGCAATCCAGATCGGGATTGCGAGCTGCCGACGGAGGAGCCAGATATCTCTCCGTCACGCGCGCTACATGCACACTGGCACGCACACCGACGCAGATCATCAGCATGGCGCATCCTGTCGCCCAGTACACAATGGAATGGAAAAAGCGCAGACTCAACCGACTTCCTGCCCTGCTGCAATCTTTCTCGTGCTCTTTCCATCGACGCTGGTTGCAGATCGAAAGACGCCTACAGCGATGCATCCCATTTCAGCCCATCAAAAAATCCTCCACCCACACTTCAGCGCCTCGCATTCGCTGCTGCATTTCTCACAGCTTCCGCAACGTCGCAGCCGCTGCGCTCATCAATCACTGGGAACCCGCGACTTTACCCAGCCTGGTTTTGACCATCCTGGCCAGATGCTTCCCTTGCTTGCACCCAGCAGATAGAGTCAAATTGAAAGGATCGGGATGCATCCACCCCCCACAGCAAAATCAGGCGAAGCAACTCTTGTGCCTCCACCCGCGCCACGGCGGCTTGCCTGGTTTCGCATATATGCGCACTGGTATCTGCGCCGCCACTTCCACGCTGTGCGCGTGGCCAATGCAGGCCGCATTCCGCACCATAACCACGCGCTCATCCTCTTTGGCAACCACGCTTCCTGGTGGGATCCGCTGGTGGCGCTGCTGCTGGCAGAGTCGCTGCTGCCGGAGCGCGAGCATTATGCACCGATGGATGCCGTGGCGCTCGATCACTACTCCATCTTTCGCCCTCTGGGCTTTTTCCCCGTGGAAAACGGCACACGCCGCGGCGCCGTGCAGTTGCTTCAAGTTGGCCAGCAGATTCTCACACGGCCGCAGGCCGCGCTATGGATCACCCCGGAGAGCCAGTTCCAGGACGTGCGCAAACGCCCCATCGTCTTCCGTGCCGGGCTTGGCTCACTGATGGCGCGCATGGGACGCCTGACCTGCGTTCCGATCGCGATCGAATACACCTTCTGGAACGAACGGCTGCCCGAGATACTCGTCAACATCGGTGAACCGCTGGAGATCGCCGACGGAGGCATGGAGCAGCCTCGTACATGGACCAATCTGCTGGCCTACGCGCAGGCGGCCACACTGGACGAACTGGCCATGATGGCGTCTGAACGCGAACCGGACGCCTTTGTCACCCTGATGGAGGGCGGCTCCGGCATCGGCGGTGTCTACGAACTCTGGAAACGATTCGTCTGCGCCTGCACGGGTCGTCCCTATCCCCGCGACCATCGGAGTCTGCATCCATGACCCACCTCACACTGCTCGCATGGTTCGCACTTGCCGCCGCATCCATCCCGATGCTGCTCTTCCTCGTCAACATTCGACTCTTCCGTCGCCCCTGCCTCTGCGGAGACAACCCGGAATTGCTGCCCGTCTCCGTCCTTATTCCCGCCCGCAACGAGGAGCAGTCCATCGCAGCCGCCGTGCAGTCTGTTCTCGCCTCACAGGGCGTAACCCTGGAGCTGATCGTCCTCGACGACGCATCCACTGATCGCACCGCATCCATCGTTCGTGCTCTTGCCGCGACAGACGCGCGCCTGCGCCTGGAGCATGCACCCGGCCTGCCGTTCGGATGGAACGGCAAGCAGTACGCATGCTGGCATCTGGCTTCGCTGGCGCGTTATCCCGTCCTCTGCTTTCTTGACGCCGATGTTCGTCTTGGACCGCTGGCGCTTGCACGCATGCTCACCGAGCTGCATCCGGCCTCCACCGGAATGGTCACCGGACTTCCACGCCAACAAACGGAGACCTGGCTGGAATGGCTGCTCATTCCGCTTATTCACTTCATCCTGCTTGGTTTTCTGCCACTCCCCGGCGAACGATTGACGCGGCGCGCAGGATTTGCCGCAGGCTGTGGCCAGTTCATGATGGCGCGCAGCAGCAGTTACTTCACCACCGGTGGCCACTCCGCCATCCGATACACCATGCACGATGGGCTGCTGCTGCCGCAGCTTTTCCGCCGCCACGGCATCCAGACGCGCATCTTTGACCTCACTGCCGACGCCAGCTGTCGCATGTATCGCAACGCCGACGAAGTCTGGAGCGGACTCAGCAAAAACGCCACGGAAGGCATCGCCGCACCGTCCCGCATCGGCGTGTTTACCCTGTTACTTTTCGTTGGCCAGGTTTTGCCATTCCCGCTCCTGCTGTGCGCACTCATCGTGGGCAATCATCGCGCATTTTCTCTCGCACTCGTTACATGCAGCTTCTCGCTTATCCCGCGCATTGGCTCCGCCGCGCGGTTTCGCCAAAGCTGGCGCAGCGTTGTGCTCCATCCCGTCGGAGTGCTCGTCCTACTTGCGCTCCAGTGGACCGCTCTCTGCCGCAGGCTCGCAGGCAGGCCAGCAAGCTGGAAGCAGCGTACCTACCAACAACAGGACTGAAACTCATCCTTCGTCGCGGACCACGCTCAGGCACTCCGCAAAACCCAACGCTCTCAATTGACATGCAGATAAAATTGACTTGAGATGACTCCCCGCATCCCATCCACGACGCTTCTGCGACGAATCTGCCGCCGACGCTTGCTGGCAGTCGCCGTCGCGGTCTTCATCGCATCTTCCTCGGCGTATTCTGCTGCGCCCCTGAACACGATCCAACGCACGAACGGCTACACACAGAAGCTCGACGCCGCGCGCACAGCATATTTTCAGGTGCTGACCACGGGCAGCCGCGACGCTGACCACGCTGCGCACCAGGCGCTGAGCGATCTGGAACACGCGTTTCCAGGCGAC
>JAJZHE010000137.1 GCA_021804655.1 Acidobacteriota bacterium | reverse complement strand
GGCGGACGCATGCTTTCCGGTTACCATAGTCGCGGCCTGTTGCGCAGACGCGGAGAGCTTATGCTGGAAGTCATGCCCTTCTGGCTGGCAAGGTATCCGCGCCAGGATTTAATGATTTACGAGAAGAAATATTCCACTACAGCTTCGACCGGCTACTTTGGTCCGATCAACATGTACGGAGCATCGGTTACGCAGCTTCTCTATCGCTGGAACTTTCAGCGTTATCCCGGCAGCCGGAATCTGCCCTGGGCGCAGCTTGGCGTTGGCCTGAGCGCCTTCGTGAGCAAGCGTCAGAGCCTCGATCTCGGCGTGAAGGTCGTCCATATCTACAGCGTAAGCCTGGGTGACAACGACCTTGGCGTCACCAACCTTCAGTTCTCTGTGGGCTACTCCTGGTGGAAGTAGGTCTCTTCACGTCTCCCACGGAGGTTCAAAAAGTGTGCGGAAGCGCTTGGAAAGCGAAAATCTGAGGCAGAACGACTCAAAATAGGTTACTCTGGTGTTACCGGTGGTGTATTTTCCCGCTTGAATTGGCAGTCGAGCGAAGCAGACACCGGCATCTTTCCGAACCCATTCCATGGCGAAGTGAGTCTAAAGAATATGGCAGGAAGCGGTTGTACGGACAGGGTGATCGGCGCGATTTTGCGCAGCTGGCGATACGATATCTCGGCGATCTCGCCGGAGATGCGCCGCGACTATGAACAGCATCTGGCTGAATGCGCACATTGCCACGCGCGGCAGAAGTTTCATCGCACGCTCGATGGCTCACTTGCGGTTCTGACTGCGCTCTCCATGCTGTCGTTCCTGTTTGCACTCGCGGTGTTGCAGCGCGTCAAATTCCTGGAGCATGTGGCCTTCAACATCCTGCATCTGGAAGTGGTTTCCATGTACCAGATGCTGGTTTCGGCGGCAGTGGCGGGTCTGATCTTTTCGCTGATCGCCTTTGTGCTGGTGATGACGACGACACCGGCGCCGACGTATCTGGGCGGGATGGCGCGGGATCGCGCACGGACGCTGGAAGCACGCCTGCCAGAGTCGATTCGCAGCCTGCGCTCACGCTGAAGCGTCCTGCGCTGCGCGGAAAACTGGCAATCCCGCAAGAGAATTCGTAAACAGAGTTTTTGTCAGTCGCGTTCTGGCAGACGGACGCCGCCGGTGAGGGAGCTGACCTGCGCGACGCTGTGGCTGCGGCACCAGCGTTCGAGTTGCCGTGCAAGGCGCTCGACAGCGCGCGGATCGGCATAGCTGGCCGTGCCCACCTGAACGGCGGTGGCTCCGGCCAGCAGGAACTCGACAGCGTCCTCGGCAGTGACGATGCCGCCCATGCCAAGGATGGGAATCTGGACGGCCCGCGCGGCCTCCCAGACCATGCGCACGGCGATGGGCTTGATGCCCGGTCCTGACAGTCCGCCGGTGATGTTGGCAAGCAGCGGCAGGCGCGTCTCAGGATCGATGCTCATAGCGAGGAAGGTGTTGACGAGCGAGAGCGCGTCGGCACCGGCGCGCTCGGCGATGCGCGCCATCTGGGCGATGGAGGTAACGTTGGGGCTGAGTTTGACGATGAGCGGACGTTGGGCGATGGCCTTGACACGGGCTACGAGGTGGTCGAGCGCGCCGGGATCGGCGCCAAAGGTCATGCCGCCTTCGTGTACATTGGGGCAGCTTACGTTGAGTTCGTAGGCGGCGATGCCCTCGGCATCGTTGAGGCGCTCGATGACTGCGAGGTAGTCGGCGACCTGATAGCCAAAGACGTTGACGATGACCTTGCAAGCGGGGTAGCGGCGCAACGCTGGGAGTTTCGTTTCGAGAAACGCCTCGACACCCATATTCTGCAGGCCGATGGCGTTGAGCATCCCCGCTGCTGTCGGCACCATACGGGGTGCTGGATTGCCCGCCATCGGTTCGCGGGAGATGCCTTTGGTGACAAAAGCGCCAATTCTTTCCAGCGATACGATCTCCTCAAACTCGATGCCATAGCCAAAGGTGCCGCTGGCAGCGATCACCGGGCTGACCAGTTCCAGCCCGGCAAAACGGACTTTCATCTCGGGCTTCAAGCAGGTCGCGCTCCATTCACGTCTTCGGCAGAAGTACTTCCCGTCAAGGAAGTACTTCTAGTCAGGATAAATGGAGCGCGTGCACATAGCATTTACTGAGCGGGGTTGGCTGCTGAGGTAGCGGCGCTGCCGGAGGTGGTGGGTCGAATGGCTTGAGTGAGCACGTGTCCGATGGCGGCGGAAGGCTGATTGATGCCAAGCAGCGAGGCAAGTGTAGCGGCGAGATCGACCGGTTCGACGCGGCCACGATAGGTGCCGGCGCGGAAGGCTGATCCGTAAAAGGCAAGCGGGACGTGGCGATCATAGCTCCAGGGGCTGAAGTGCGTGGTGCCGGTCTTGCTGCCCCAGGCCGAGAGATCCTCCATCTGATAGCCGCCGAGGATGAGCATGGTGTACCAGAGGCCACGATCGGTGTAGCTGTGGGCCAATTCCGTGCCGAAGGGCGTATGCGGCAGGTCGCCGCCGGCCAGTTGCTGTTTCGTGTACGTGCCCACGACTTGAAGCATGGGTGGAAGTTTGCCGCCAGAAGCCTGCGTGTGTGCGATCGTGGCGTTTTGGGCGTCGATGCCGACGCGGAGCGCGTCGCCGAGAGCTTCTTCAGCGGCTTTTTCGTGGACGCCCGCGGCGGCTCCGCCGACGACAAAGACGCGTGGATCAAGTTGGAAGTAGGGCAGGTCTTCGCCGGGCATGAGGTAGGCGACGTCCTTGCCCGGTGTGAAGCGCGTGTTGAGGGCTGCGTTGACGCTGGCGCTGAGCGCTTTCATGTCCACGGTGGCGGCGTGGATGCCAAGCGCTGCGGCCTGTGCGGGAACGGGCGCGACGCCGTGATCGGCAGAGAGCGCAATCCATACGTTTCCAAGGCCGACATGGTGGTCGAGCCATGCGAAGAAATCACTGAGATCGCGATCGAGACCAAGCACCATCTGGTGCTCCTGAGGGGAGTCTGGGCCGAATTTGTGGCCGGAGATATCGTTGGGCGAAAGCGAGACTGTGAGCATGTCAGTGGTGGCGGACTGGCCGAGTTTTTCGCCGACGATGGCAGCCTCTGCAAACTTGAGTTCATATGCGTTGGCGGCGGGTGTAATGCCGACTTTGCTGAAGAAATTCCCAAGGCCATCCCAGTGGGCGGCTTTGGCGGCTTCGGCGCGCGCCGGGCCGGAGTTGAAGCCCTGCGCCCATGCGGGTAGAGCGTTCTCGTAATAGCTGGAGGTGATGAAAGCTCCGGATTTTTGTTCAATCCAGTAGGCGGCGTTGGCCGCTTGACCGGCAGGCAGGATGGCGGCGCGATCCTTGAGCGAGATGCCGATCACCTTCGACCGGCCCTGGGTGGCCAGGCGCAACTCGTCGCCGACGGTGGTGGCGCGGAGGTTGAGCGGGGAAGCGCCGGGCGTGGCCGATGTCGATAAATCGGCGGGCAGGCCGACGAGTCGGTAGCGCTCATCTTCCACGGAGGTGACTTTGTGGGTGAGCGAACGCGAAGCGTCCCAGAACTCGTTGGCCTGAATGCCGTGACCGTCGGTATAGGCTCCTGTGCCCAGGGTGGAGTGGCCAGGAGCGGTCATGGTGTTGGCGTAATTAAAGTAGCAATCGGGAAACCAGGCACCGTTGTCGAGCAGGAGGCGGAATCCGCGCGGGGACAACTCCGAGCGATAGCGCTGGAGATAGTCAGAGCGAAACTGATCGATGACGATGAGCACGACAAGCTTTGGCCGTGCGCTGTATGCCTGTGCCTTCATCGGCGTGAGCGGAGCGGCGAGAAGCAGGCATAGGGTATAGGCAAAAAGGCGACGAAGTGTCTGGAAGCCAGGCAGGCGATAGCGCAACATGCGCCCATTCTAAATGTAGAGTTGGCCGGCCGGTGTGAAAGTACGGTCAACGCGCGGACAGTGCGCGGGAACCGAGAAGGCACAGAGTGAATGTTGATTCATGAGGATGAATTCATCGGACGCACGATGCGTGGCTTGAGTGGCTTGCAGGGCGTACCGGCACAGACCGTCCAGGCAGGCATGGAGCGGGTGACGACCGAGCGAGCACCGATGACGGCGCCTTCGCCGATGTTGACGCCAGGGCCGAGCAGGCAGCCGGAGGCGATCCAGCTTTGCGAGGCGATGGTGATGGGGGCAGCGGTGAGCTGGAAGAACGGATCGGTGTAGTCGTGTGTCGCGGTGCAGAGATAGTTGTATTGCGAGACGACGACGTGGCGACCGATGGTGATGGGCGCGAAGTTGTAGACCTCGGTGTTGACGCCGAGCGAAGAGCGCTCCCCCATGGTGAGTTTCCAGGGCATCCAGACCTTCACCCCTCGATCGATGAGGCACGCGGGGCCGATCTTTGCGCCGAAGAGACGGAGCAGAACGACGCGTAGCGGACTGAGCGTGCGCGGCATGCAGGAGAGAAACGGAAGTTGGAAAAACGCCCAGAGCAGCCGCAATAGCTTTTCGCGCGACGAAGAGGGCGCGGGAACGCGGTAGAGGTCGATGCGCAGCGGGCCTTCGGCGGCTTCGTCGTGTGCTGCGGAGGACAGGTCGGTGACGGAGTGGCTCATCGTCTGGATTATCCTGGTACGCGGAATTTGCCCCTGCTCGTCTATAATCGCAGAGAACTGGAAATTCAGGAATTTCTGTAGGAGAAGTGCGTCTCCGGCGGTCTCTGCCGGGGTTCCCGCCGAAGGTCATTACCCACACATGATTCGTTTTCTGCAAAAAGACAATCGTCTCGTTAAGTCGATCTTTATCGTCATCATCGGTGCGGCCGTCATTACGATGGTCATTGCGCTGATTCCTGGCATCTTCCAGAATGTGTCGAACACTGCGGACACATTTGCGACGGTATATCCGCACTGGTACAGCCGCTTTCTGTTTGAAGGCGACACGGTGAGCATGACGCGTGTGCAGGATATTGCACAGCAGCAGTTGCAGCGACAGCGTCTTCCGGACTTCTATCTGCAACTCATGGTGCCGCGTGTGGGCCAGCAGCTCGTGCTGCAGCGCGTGCTGCTCTTTGAGGCGGCGCGGCTGGGCGTTGGCGCAAGCGCAGCGGACGTGAGCGATTTCCTGCACAAGGGACAGTATGGTGAACTGCTGTTTCCCGGCGGCAAGTTCGTGGGTCTGGACAAATATGAGCAGTTTGTCCGTGGTCAGTTTGGTTTGTCCACGACGGAGTTTGAAAAAGAGCTGCGCGAAGACATTACGGTGCAGCGGTTGCGCACCTACATTACATCCGGCGTAACGGTGAGCGACGCTGAGGTGCGAGATAGCTATCGCAAACAGAATATTCGTATCAAGTTCGATTACGCGGTGATTTCGGCGGATGACCTGCGCAAGCAGATCAATCCGTCGGACGCCGAGTTGCAGGCGTTCTTCACGAAGAATGCGGCGCGGTATGCACACGCGGTTCCCGAGGAGCGGACAATCTCCTACTTTGCGTTTACCGCAGACCAGGTTCCAGGCGGCGTGCCAACGGTGAGTCAGCAGGAGATTCAGCAGTACTACACCGAGCATGTTGCGGATTATCAGACGCCGGATCAGGCGCGTTCTCGTCACATCCTGATCAAGTTTCCCGGTGGCGCGGCAAAGACCGACGCTGAGGCCAAGACCAAGGCGGAGTCGATCCTGAAGCAGCTCCAGGGTGGAGCGGATTTTGCGACGCTGGCCAAGAAATACTCCGATGACCCTGGCAGCGCCGCGCAGGGCGGCGAGCTTGGATTTGCCAAGCATGGCGCGATGGTGCCTGAATTTGATAAGGCCATCTTTACGCAGCCGATTGGCGCGCTGGCCATCATCAAGACGCAGTATGGCTACCACATCGTACAGGTGGAAGAGCGGCAATCGGCGCATACTCAACCACTGAACGAGGTGCTGCCGACGATCCAGGTTTCACTGATTCGCGAGAAGGAGTCGAAGGCTGAAGCAGCCTATGCGCAGAGCCTGGCTGACGAGGCCGCGAAGAATGGATTGGCAAAGACTGCTGCCTCGCACAAGCTTGCCTTGATGACGACACCCCCGGTTGGCGTGCAGGGCATCGTTGCGGGACTGCCGGATAGTGCAGAATTGCTGGGCAAGGCGTTCATCACCAAGCAGGGCGCGGCGCCTACGTTTGCACCGACAGGTGAAGGCTATGCAATCTTCCAGGTGACGGGGATCACTCCCGCCCATGCACCGAAGTTTGAAGACTTCAAGCCGACGATTGCCAAGGACTATGCCGATGAGCGTCTGCCGCAATTGCTGGAAGAAAAAACCAAAGCTCTGGCTGACAAGGCGCACGCCGAGAACGACCTGAACAAGGCTGCCAAAGAAGTCGGCGCGACGGTGAAGACCAGCGATCTGGTGGGTGAAACCGGACAGGTTCCCGATCTGGGGCAAATTGCAACGGTAGCACCGGAGTTATTGGCTCTGAACGTCGGCCAGATCAGCGGACCGATTGATGCGCAGCGGACAGGTGTTGTGGCTAAGATTACCGACAAGCAGACGCCAACCGATGCAGAGATTGCGAAAAATTTCGACCAGACACGCGATCAGATTCTGGACCAGCGTCGCGAGGATGCCTTCAGCGTCTTTGTAAATGCAGCGGACAACCGGTACAAGAAGGCGCATCTGATCAGCATCAATCCTGGAGCGATGAAGGCGATGAGCCTGGGGCAGTAACTGAGCCGGTATCTCTCAGCTTCACGCGACAACCAGCCCGTCGGATTTTCCGGCGGGCTGATTTTTATCCGCGTTTGGGTGGGGACGGATTCCCGATTTTTCGCGGGACGGATGCGGTTAGAAGTGAAGCAGGCCGCTGGCAGACGGAAAGTGTTTTAATGCAGTATGCGCTTTGCACGTTCGTCTGGCATTCTGCTTCCCGTCACTTCGTTGGCTTCGCGTGGTGGCATCGGTGATCTTGGCCCGGAAAGCTACAGCTTTCTGGAGTTTTTGTCCGTGGCGCGTCAACATATCTGGCAGGTTTTGCCGCTTTGCCCGACCGGTTATGGCAACTCGCCGTATGCGGGGAGTTCTGCGTTCGCGGGCAATCCGTATCTGATCAGCCTGGAGTTACTGGCTGAGTGGGGCTGGATGGAGCCGGGTTTGGTGTCGAACAAGCTGGATGCGCTGCCGGATGCTGGTGGGCGAGTGGATTTCGATGCTGTGGAGACGCAGAAGCTTCCCGTACTGCATGAGGCTGCGCGAAATTTTCTGGAGCGCGGCCCGAACGACCCAGAGATGGGGCAGCAGTGGCTTCTCTTTGCAGATTTTTGCCGCGATCAGCAGGGATGGCTGGAGGATTAC
>JAJZHE010000136.1 GCA_021804655.1 Acidobacteriota bacterium | reverse complement strand
ATCAGCTTGGCATCGATCATACGAAGCTGACGTATCGCTACAGCGGACGCGATTATCGGCTGACGGATGTCTCCGGGAATGTGATTCACGAGTTGCTGGCCTGACCTTTACATGGAGCCACTGCGCCGGGCAGCCACTGCGTGGGGCAGCCGCGCGGCTGATGCCGCGCCATGGGCTGTGGTTGCGCTCCCGTTGGTCGCGGGTGGGTGACGGTTCAGAACGATGAGGAGAACAACAGCAGATTCCCTTCGGGAATGACAACAAGAAATGCAACGGCAAATGCAAATGCAACGGCAAATGCAAATGCAACGGCAAATGCAACTGCAACTGCAACTGCAAATGCAACTGCAACTGCAACTGCAACTGCAAATGCAAATGCAAATACAACAGCAACAGCAGATTCCCTTCGGGAATGACAACAAGAAAAACAGACACAACGGCAAATGAAACTGCAAATGCAACTGAAAGCAGATTCTCTGCTGGAATGAGCAATGATCGGAGAGATGTGTGATGCGAAGAAATCAATTCCCTGCCCTGCTGCTGGCGGCGATGGCGATGATGGCTGGAATGAGCGCGTCGATGGCGCGGGCGCAGTTTCCGGAGCCGAACGGCGGCGACCTGGAACGCGGGACGCTGGCTGCCCACTGGGCGACGGGCGGTCCGAAGTGCATGGAGATGCCGGAGTGGCAGGTGCAGGAGTACAACCCGGAGTTTTTCATTCTGCGGCAGTCGGGGTGTACGGACTTTGAGATGCCGTTTTTGTATCTGATCTTTGGCAGGGACAAAGCGCTCTTGTGGGACACGGGTTCGCGCAATGGCGATCTGGTGCCGACGCTGACGCATGTGGTGCATGAGTGGCTGGAGCGGAATCATCGCGCGAGCATTCCGCTTGTGGTGATGCACTCGCACTCGCATGACGACCACACGTGGGGCGATGCGGCGGTGAAGGCGATGCACGATCCGGCGATGCCGATTGAGTTTGTGGAGGCGACACGAACGGCCGAGCAGAAGGCGTTTGGGATTGCGCAGTGGCCGACGGATGTGGGCCGGATCGACCTGGGCGGACGCGTGGAGGAGATTGTGCCGATTCCCGGGCATGACGTGGTGAGCATCGCGCTCTATGACCGACGGACGGGGATTCTGCTGACCGGGGACAGCCTGTATCCGGGGCGACTCTACATTCACGATCTGGCGGAGTTCCAGACGAGCACGGAGAGACTGATTGCGTATGCAGAAGGCAAGCCGGTTGCGTACATTCTGGGCAATCACATTGAAGAATCGAGCACGCCGTTTCAGGACTATCCGATTGGGTCAATCTGGCATCCGCAGGAACATCGGCTGGAGTTGAGCTTTGGCGACCTGCTGGCGTTGGAGGATGGTCTGAAATCGCTGCACGGCGCGCCGCGGCGGCTGGCGATGGCAGATTTCACGATCTGGCCGGTAACGCCGACGAGCCAGGCGCTGGGCGCGAAGATGCAGTCGATCTTTGAGGCGACACAAGCCTGCGAACAGAAGCTGAAGTGGGATCACACGGCGGCGCAATCGTGCGCAACGACGAAGCCGTAGGCGTGGTGTGCTCCCGCGGTGCAAGCGCTGCGGGAGCACGATATAAAGCACAGTTGTGGCAGCTATCGTAATTCTTTATTCCTATAGACCCACCGCATCGCCTATGTAACGCTCAATACACACACCGTAGTTCCAACATGAAAACAAGATGAGCTTGCCAGCGACAACCCTCGCAGGAAAGCTGAGTTGCATCCGCTGACGATGCTGAGCGGAGGTGTATCTACCGATGACGCTGCGCAGTGGTGTGCAGCGGCAATATGAAATTCTTCACACATTTTTCCTTACTTAATGAATTTTCTTTCTGGAGGCTCGACCGGATGAAGCGGTTTTCAGTTTTTGCATTCTGGCAGTTCGCACAGGTTGCGATCGTCGTAAGCGGTACAGTTCTCTTCTCTGTTGCGTTGCAGGCGCAGACAGCGGTGACTGCGGTGAAGGGCGCAGTGAGCGATCCGACCGGCGCAGTCATTGCAGGGGCGACGGTGACGCTAACTCAGCCACAGACCGGCTACACTGCCAAGCGTGTGACGAACGAGCATGGCGAATATGACTTTGAGCAGATCGTGCCGGGCAACTATGAGATTGACGCGCAGGCACCGGGATTTGGCGAGCAGAAGCTGAAGATGCAACTGCTGGTGAATCAGCCGCGTACAGTGAACGTGAAGATGGCGGTGAATGCGAGCGTGGATACGGTGGAGGTGAACGGCGCGGCGGAGGTGTTGAACACGACGGATGCGACGGTGGGCACGCCGTTCGATACGGCGCAGATTCAGGCGCTGCCATTTGAAGGCAACGACGTACTGGACCTGCTGAGTTTGCAGGCGGGCGTGCTGTTTCTAGGCGACAAGACGCCGGCGCAACAGGATACGGATAGCCGCAGCGGCGCGGTGGACGGAGCGCGCAGCGACCAGAGCAACGTGACGCTGGATGGCGTGGACGACAACGACCAAAACAAGGGTTATGCGTTCAGTGGCGTGCTGCGATCGACACGCGATTCAGTGGAAGAATTTCGCGTGGTGACGACGAATGCGAATGCGGATTCGGGGCGGTCGTCAGGCGCGCAGGTGGCGCTGGTGACGCGGAGCGGAACGAACAACATTCACGGCAGCGCGTATGAGTACTATCGTCCGACGAATACGGTGGCCAATGACTGGTTTAATAAACAGGCGCAGATTTCTCAGGGGCTGCCGAATATCCCGCCGAAGTATCTGCGGAATACCTTTGGTGGCTCGTTTGGAGGGCCGATCAAGCGGGACAAGCTGTTCTACTTTTTCGCGTATGAAGGACAGCGCTCGGCGGAGAGCCAGCAGATTACGCAGTCGGTTCCGGGAGCGGCGTTTCGCAATGGCGAACTGACGTATGTGACGGCGGGTGGAACGGAAACGCTGAATAAGCAACAGATCGCTTCGATGGACCCGAACTGCAGCGGGAACGGGACGTGTCCGCTGGGACCGGGCGTGAACCCTGCGGCAGAGGCGTATTATGCGCAGTTGCCAATGCCGAACAGCCGAACGCCGAGCGATGGCTACAACCTGTTTGGGTATACGTTCGCGTCGCCTTCGCCGCAGAGCTTCAATACGGCGATCCTGAAGCTGGATTATGCGCCGACAGAGCGACATCGCTTGTTTGCGCGTGGCAACTATCAGGAGGATCACATCAGCGGGACGGAGCAGTTTCCGGGGCAGCCTCCGTCGTATTTGCTGACGGATGACACGAAGGGACTGGCGGCCGGAGATATCTGGACGATTTCGCCTGCGCTGGTGAATAACTTCCGCTATGGACTGGTACACCAGGGTTACACCAACAACGGCGTAACAAACGGGCCGTATGTGACCTTCCAGGGGATTTCAACGCTGAAGGCCGCAGGGTTCACGTCTCAGATTATCTCCGTGCCGACACATAACTTTGTGGATGACATGACGTGGACGAAGGGGAATCATACATTTCAATTTGGCGGGAACTGGAGACTGATCTTCAATAACCGGCAGTCGAATGCGACGCTGTTCTCAAGCGCCTCGGTGACTTATCAACTGCTGGCGGTGGGAGCGATTGCCAATACATCGGTGCAGGGGCAGCCGCCAGCAAGCCTGGACCCGGGGGGATTTGGATATCCAGCCGTTGCGGCAGGTTTTTCTTCGGCGTATAACACGGCGATTTCCGATATTACAGGGCTGATTACCTCCTCGACCGTGTACTACAACAACGTGTACAGCAACGGGCAGTTGAGCGCGCTGCCTGCGGGGCAGTGGGTGAGCCGTCACTTCCTGACGAATGAGGTGGAGTACTACGTGCAGGATAGCTGGAAGGCGAGGCCGAACCTGACGATCACCTACGGATTGCGGCATATGCTGCTGCAGGTGCCGTATGAGCGGAACGGGCAGGAGATTGTGCCGACGGTGAATATGACGCAGTGGTTTGACAACCGCTGGAGCGCAGCGGGCAAAGGACAGGTGGTGCAGCCAAACTTCGGCTTTACACAAGGCGGACGGGCGAATAATGCACCGGGCTTCTGGTCGATGGATAAGTTTGACCTGGCACCACGGCTTGCGGTGGCGTATTCGGTGACGCCAACGACGACGGTACATGCCGGATTCGGGATTTTCTATGACCACTTCGGACAAGGAATCGTGGATTCGTTTGACCAGCAGGGATCGTTCGGGCTGACAACAGCCGATCGCGCTCCTGTAGGCCAGTACGTGGACACGACACCGCGCTTCTCCAGCCCGACGACGGTGCCGACGAGCATTGTGCCGACGCTGACGGTGACCGGACCGACGCCGGTGACGCCGGGACCGGATCTGGCGCTCTCCTGGGGCGTGGATCAGGGGCTGACGACGCCGTATTCCTACGTCTTCAATGCCTCGGTGCAGCATGAGTTTGGCAAGCAGTTCGCGATGGAGGCGATCTACACGGGACGGCTGGGACGTCATCTGCTGCAGATGCGCGATATTGCGACGCCGAACGACCTGGTGGACCCGAAGAGCGGCATGGACTACTTTGCCGCGGAGAAGCTGCTGGACAAGTACACGGACAGCGGAACGAGCGTGGCCAACGCTCAGTCCATCCCCTATTGGGAGAATATGTTTCCGTGGCTGGCGGGCAACGGGCTGAGCGCGACGCAGGTGGCGTATGAGAACTATCAGCCATTCCGCGGCAACGAGGCCTCGGCTCTGTTTGTGCTGGATGCGATTCCAGGCCTGTATACGCCGAACAATGAGTTGTACCGGTACTTCGATCCGCAGTACTCTTCGCTTTATGTCTGGTCGTCGATGGGCACCAGCAGCTATCACGGACTGCAACTGGCGCTGCACCATCCGGAGGCGCATGGGTTGCAATTTGATCTCTACTACACGCTGTCGAAGTCGATCGACCTGGGATCGGACGCTGAGCGAAGCGGGCCATCAACGGAGACGATTGGCGGCGCGGGCAGCTACTACAGCGGCAGCGGCGGATACTTCAGCCAGATCATCAACGTGTATAACCCGAAAGGTAACCGCGGGCCGTCGGACTTTGACGTGCGGCATGCGATTACCGGCAACGTGATCGGAAACCTGCCGTTTGGGCAGGGCAAGATGTTTGCCAGCAGCGCCAACGGCTGGGAGAATGCGCTGATTGGAGGGTGGACGATCACGGCGTTGACGCACTGGACGAGCGGTCTGCCGTTCAGCTCCATCGACGGGTTGGGCTGGAATACCGACTGGGCCGACCAGAGTTGGAACGTGGCGACCGGGCCGATTGCCTCTGGCGGGCACGGACACGATCTGAACGGAGAACCGAATGCCTTTCACAACCAGGCGACGGCGATCCAAAATGTGCGTCCGCCGTATGCGGCAGAGACGGGGGAACGCAATTACTATCGCGGCGATGGCTACTTCACCATCGATGCGGGAATGTTCAAGATCTTCATGCTGCCGCACGGACAGCAGGTGAAGTTCGACTGGGAGACCTTCAACGCGACCAACTCGGTGCGTTTTGACCCGGCCAGCGTCTCGGATAATCCGTATGGAAGCCCGGCAAGCTATGGCGAATATACGGCGCTGCTGACGCAGGGACGCAGGATGCAGTTCTCACTGCGCTACAGCTTCTGACGTTCATGCTGAGCATGAAGGAATACGCCTTTCGCCAAGTGGCGGGAGGCGTATTCATCGCCTCAGAAAGCATCGAGTCCGATGTGTTCGTTAGTATGGTTGAATCGTGCCGACGCCCGTAGCAAAGAACGGCGAAAATATTCCCACTACGCTTGCAAGCCCGGGCGCACTGCGATTCTGGCTTGCAGTTTGCTTGATTGGAACGACAACGGGTTTGGCCGCAGCCGCGCTGACCCGATTGCTGGAAGTCGTTCAGCACATCGCCTGGCACGGATCCGGCACAAACATCCTTGCCGCTGCGAAACAAGCCAGCATGCCGAGACACCTCGGCGTTCTTCTGGCTGCGGCGATTCTGACCGGCGCTGGACAATTGCTTCTCAAGCAGCTCTCCAGTGGCAACGGCATCGATACTACGTCGGCAATCTGGTTTTACGCCGGTCGCATGCCAGCGCTGCGCACTTTGGGCAGCGCCGTACTTTCGATCTTTGCCGTCGGCATGGGCGCATCCATGGGGCGCGAGGGCGCGCCGAAACAGGCCGGTGCCGTTTTTGCGAACCTCTTTGCCGATGTCGGCAAACTCTCCGATGAGCAGCGCCGCTTGCTGGTGGCCTGCGGTGCGGGAGCCGGCATGGGAGCGGCGTATGGCGTCCCTTTGGGCGGCGCGCTTTTCGCCCTGGAAGTGATGCGCGGAAAGCTGGCCTTACGGTTTGTTCTGCCTGCGCTTGTTACCTCGCTGATTGCGACCGGAGTTTCCTGGATGGCGCTGCCCAATGCGCCCACCTACATCATTCCATCGTTCCCGCTCTCGACCTCCGTGATTGTGTGGTCCATCGTGACCGCTCCCATCTTCGCTTTCGGGTCCATTCTTTATGTGTGGCTCGTTCGCTGGGCCGACAGGGGCAAGCCACTCGGATGGCAGCGATTCATCGCACCTGTGATTATCCTCGGATTGCTTGGCTTTGCCTCCACACGATTTCCAGAACTACTTGGCAACGGCAAGGACCTTTCACAGTTGCTCTTTGCGAATCAGGTTGGAATTGGCCTGATCCTGGCCCTTCTGCTACTCAAGCCGCTCGCCACCATTTTGTGTATGCGCAGCGGCGTGCCGGGAGGACTGTTTACTCCATCGCTCACATTTGGAGCACTGCTCGGCGCTGGGCTGGGCCAGGCATGGAGCACGCTCTGGCCAGGCGTACCTCCGGGATTGTTCGCGTTGCTCGGAGCCTGTGCTGTTTTGTCCGCTACCACGCAGGGACCAATCTCGGCAGTGGTCCTGGTCATGGAGTTGACCGGCAGGGACCGGTCTTTCGTTTTGCCGCTTATTCTGATCGCTGCGCTCTCCACGCTGATCTCTCGTTCCGTAGAGAAGCGGTCCATCTACGATGCGCGACTGAGCGACGACCAGATCGCGTTAAGACAACAAATGCGCGAACAGGAATCGAACGACATCGGCATTCTTCAATCGACAACTCCGTAAGCATCGCCGCACATATCAAGGACTCATTTTTGTGAGCTGCTCGGAGTGGCGTTGAGGGCCGCCGAGGTAACCACAATCGAGTTGTGCCATCTGAAGGAACACAACCAACGTTGGTTGCTATAAATTCGATCCTTTTCGCTCATTGTCTATCCAGGCAGGCAATCGCTCACGCGGCTTTTCATTGAGGAAAAGCTACGCCGAAAGAGTTTCGACTGTAAGCACAGGGAGCGAAAAATGCTCGATCATCCATGTAGAAAGTGAGCGACGACGAAATAGCCTGCGATCAAGCCGATTTCGCGTCTTGCTGCTGCTTTCAATTGCTTGCAAGTGATTGATTGGCTCCTCAGGTAGGACTCGAACCTACAACCCTTCGGTTAACAGG
>JAJZHE010000135.1 GCA_021804655.1 Acidobacteriota bacterium | reverse complement strand
ACCTGCTGGTGGTGCGAACGGAGGTGCTGAACCGTCCGGATGGCTCCGGTGTGCGGTTTGCGAAGGCGATTACGGGCGCGTGGTATGAGACGGTGGCGCAACTGGCGGCGGGAAATGCGGCGGCGATTGCGGGAAGCGCGGCGGCGTCGGAGGACAGCGTGGCCTCTTACAAGGATCAGTTGAAAACGACGTATCTGTTTTCGACGCCTCAGATGGCGGCGGGCTATGCCGAGAGCGCGGGACTGAAACAGAAGATGGAACTGGTGCGGCAGTTTTGCTTCCGACACCAGTTGCTGGGCGAGGGGACGCGGTCGGCGGACGAGGTGGCGATTCGGTATCCGGATGGGACGGTGCAGGGGCGCAAGGACCGCGTGCGGCTGCGCGTGGACGACACCTATATGAAGCTGGCGGCGGCGGGCAAGCTGTGAGGACACGACCATGAGCGCGATGAGCGGATTGCTGGAACTGGCCGATATTCAGGGGCGGCCGAAGCGGGTGTGGACGCAGACGCTGTCGTGGGTGCTGTTTGCGCTGGGCGTGGCGGTGTATTTGCAGTTTTCAATTGCGCGGCACAGGGAGAATCCGGACGACAGAGTGATGCCGACGGGCGCGCAACTGATGGCGGGCATTCACAGCGCGGTGATGGATCAGCCGGAGGAGGACGATCCGCTGGAGGACGGAGCGAGCACGTGGCAGAGGGTGACGCACGGGATGCTGTGGAAGGATACGGTGGCCAGCGGCGAACGGTTCGGGATCAGCCTGCTGCTGCTGGCGCCGGCGATTCTGCTGGGGCTGCACATGGCGGTGTTTCCGCTGGCGGAGTCGGTGTTTCTACGCTTCTTTTTGTTCTTTGACAAGATTGTGGCGCTGTCGCTTTTGCCGATTCTGTTTATCGTTTTTGGAATCGACCAGTGGTCGAAGATCATGCTGATGGTGATTGGCGTGGGGCCGACGCTGGTGCTGGACACCTATAACCTGGCGAAGGCCGTGCCGCGGGAGCAGGTGGTGAAGGCGTTCACGCTGAAGTCTTCGAACCTGGATGTGGCGTATCGGGTGGTGCTGAAACAGATTTTTCCGCAGGTGCTGAATAGTGTGCGGCTGAACCTGAAGCCGCTGGCGCTGTTTCTGTTTGCCGGAGAGATGATTGCTTCGACCGATGGGCTGGCGTACAGAATTGCTCTGATGCGGCGGCACATGGGGATGGATATTATCCTGCCGTATCTGCTGTGGGTGGCGCTGCTGCTGTTTGTGCTGGATGGCGCGTTGCGGCTGGCGAATCGGAGGCTCAATCCATGGTATTGAGGGCGATGGAGCGACGGACGAAGACGCGTGTGATGCCGAAGCAGGCAGAGACAGAGATAACACTGCGCGACGTAACGGTGCGCTACAAGATGGCGGGTGGCGGCACGAAGACGGTGCTGCACAGGCTGAATGCGGAGATTCGCGCTGGAGAGTTTGTGGCGGTGCTGGGCGAGACAGGTTGCGGGAAAAGCACGCTGCTGCGGATGGTGCTGGGGCAGGAGTTTCCGAGCGATGGCGCGGTGACGGTGGATGGAAAACCGGTGACGCGGATCGATGCGCGATGTGGATATGTGCCGCAGAAGTATGCACTGTTTCCGGATCGGACAGTGATGCAGAATGTGCTGTACGGGCCGGAGAATGCGTTTTGCGGGTGGATGGGGCGGCTGCTGCCGCGGTTCTGGCGGTTTCGGCGAGAGCTGCGCGCAGAGGCAGCGCAATTGCTGCTGCGCATGGGGCTGAAGGCTGCGGATTTCGGGAAGTATCCGATGCAGTTATCGGGCGGAATGCAGCAGCGGGTGGCGATTGCGCAGGCGCTGCTGATGAGGCCGCCGGTGCTGCTGATGGATGAGGCATTCAGCGCGCTGGACCCCTTGACGCGCTCGAGTCTGCAACAGCAGATGAAGGATCTGTGGATGGAGACGAAGCCGACGGTGCTGTTTGTGACGCACAACACGAGCGAGGCGCTGCTGCTGGCGACGCGCGTGCTGGTGCTGAAGCCGCATGTGGAAGGCGAGACGGAGAGCAACGTGCTGATGGATATGCAGGTGCCACATACCAACGAGCCGCTGGCGGTGCGCAAGCGGACGCGGGAGTTTGAGCAGTTGCGGGAGCATGTGAAGCAGTGCGCGTTTCGCGAGACAGAGACCGGGTTGATCGCAGGAGCGACGACGGCGCAGGTGCAGGAGATGCCACGGCGAGGAGATGCCGCGGAATGAATGGGCTGAAGATCACGACGGCGCGTTCCGCGACTAAGGCTGCGGCGGTTGTGGGCGCGGCGGCGCTGGTGAGCGCGTTGACGATGCCGGTGCGCAGCGTGCGCGCGCAGCAGACGGCGGGTTCGGGCAGCGCGGGGGCAATGGCGTTTTATACGCAGCAGGTGCAGCCGCTGCTGGATGACCAGTGCAACGGGTGCCATGCGGATTCGGCTTCGGGCGGGCTGCGGCTGGATAGCTACAGCGCGATGATGCAAGGCGGTCGTCATGGAAAGGTGATCGTGGCGGGCGACGCGGACGCAAGCCTGCTGGTGCAGGCGATTCGGCGGACGGGCAAGCTGAAGATGCCGCCACGGCATGCGCTGAGCGAAGAGCAGGTGACGACTCTGGTGGCGTGGATCAAAGCTGGCGCGGTGGGTAAGGATCTTCCGCAGGACGATGGGGATGACGCGATGCCAGCGAGCGCGGCAACGAATGCTGGGCAGGCCGTAAGCGCGCCGACTGGGAGCGGGGCTGCGAAGACGGACGGAAGCACGAGCGGCAGCGCCAAGCTGGTGGCGGTGAGTGAGCCATCGGCGGGGACGATGTCGGATGGAGATTTCTTTGAGAATCGCGTGCGACCGATCTTGGCCGACAAATGCCTGAGCTGCCACACGGACGGGGACAACGGCGGGCTGGCGCTGAACACGCGCGAGGCGATGGTGAAGGGCGGATTGCACGGTGCGGCGATGGTGCCGGGAGAGCCGGAAAAGAGTCTGCTGATTACCGCAGTGGAGCAGACGACGGCGCTGAAGATGCCGAAGGGCGGACACTTGACGGCGCAGCAGATAGCCGACATGAAGGAGTGGGTGAAGCGCGGCGCGGTGTGGCCAAAGAGCGCGCCGGGGTTGACGATCTCTTCGACGGCGACGACGGGCGTGATTACTGCCGAGCAGAGGAAGTTCTGGTCGTTCCAGCCGCTGAAGCCGGTGGCCGCGCCGGAGATTGAGGACAGGAAGTGGGCGCATTGGGCGAAGACACCGATTGACCGATTTGTGCTGGCGAAGCTGCTGGCGGCGGGCTTGCATCCGGCGGCGCAGGCAGATCGCAGGACGCTGATCCGGCGAGCGACGTTCGACATGTGGGGAGTGCCGCCGAGCGATGCCGAGGTGAGTGCATTTGAGCAGGACCGCAACCCCCAGGCGTGGGCGAAGGTGGTGGACCGGCTGCTGGCCTCGCCGCGCTATGGGCAGCGGTGGGGCAGGCACTGGCTGGACGTAGCGCGCTACTCCGAGGACGACGTGCGCGGCCTCGATCCGAAGGGACGCGGGTATATGCCGTTCGAGGGCGCGTACCGGTATCGCGACTGGGTGATTGAGGCGTTCAATCGCGATGTGCCGTATGACCAGTTTGTGAAGATGCAACTGGCAGGCGACCAGATGCCAACGAAGACCGCAGAGCAACGGGACGAGAATCTGACGGCGACGACGTATCTGGGAGCGGGACCGTGGGTGTGGGATCAGGCGGAGCCTGTGCAGGGACGCGCAGACGAGCGCAACGAGCGCGTGGATGCAGTCTCTCGCGGACTGCTGGGGATGACGGTGGCGTGCGCGCGCTGTCACAACCACAAGTACGATCCGATTACGCAGCGGGACTATTACGCGATGGTGGGCATCTTCGCCAGCTCGACGTACAAGGAGTATCCAGTGGCGACGGCGGCAGAGACGGCGGAGTGGCAGGCGAGGGAAAAGAAGCGGGAAGACAAGCAGGTGGCACTTGAGGACTACACGAAAGCAGCGTCGCTGTCGCTGACCGACGCGCTGGCGGCACAGACAGCGCAGTATATGGAAGCGGCGTGGCAGGTGATGGGCAAGCCGCAGAAGACGGTGGAACAGGCTGCGGGAGAAGCGAAGCTGGACACCGAGGTGCTGCGACGGTGGACGAGCTATCTAGGTTCGCCCGTGCAATATCCGTATCTGAAGGACTGGAAGGCGATGGTTGCCGACGATGGCGGCAGCGAGGCGCAGGCGAAGATTCTGGCGGAGGGATTTCAGAAGACGCTGCTGGAGATTCGTGACCGCGAGCGGGAGATTGAGGACGAGAACGATGCGATTCGCGTGAAGAACAATGTACCGAAGCACCGGTTTGTGCGCGACGCGAAGCCGAGCGAGTTTGAGACGTTTGACCAGTTCTGTCCGGGGTGCGAGCTGGAGCTGAAGGCGCTTCCGGTGGACGAAGCGAAGGTGTATTCGGACATCTTTGTCTCGCGCGCGGGCGACCAGGAGACCCGCTTCAAACCGGGCGTTCTGGTCTTTCGCGGATGGGAGTTGGAGAGTCGGCTGGGACCGGCGATTGCCAGCTATATGGAGAGTCAGCAGGCGGAGATTGAAGGTCTGAAAAAGCAACTCGATCCAGCGAAGTATCCGTACGTGCATGGGATGGCGGACAAGGCGAAGGCGATGGACGTGCGGCTGAATCTGCGCGGGAATCCACACTCGCTGGGATCTCCGGTGCCGCGGCGATTTCTGACCGTCCTGACGACGAACGATCCGGCTCCGTATCGGGATGGAAGCGGACGGCTGGACCTGGCCGACGATATTGTGGCGAGTCCGCTGGCGGCGCGGGTGATTGTGAATCGCGTGTGGAAGTGGCATTTTGGATCGGGGATTGTGGATACGCCGGACAACTTCGGAATTGTGGGCGATGCGCCGAGCGATGAGCCGCTGCTGAATGATCTGGCGTATGAGTTTGTGCAACAGGGGGAATCGATCAAGACGCTGCAACGGGAGATTCTGCTTTCGGCGGTGTATCAGGAGAGCGCGGAAGAAGCGCAGGAGGCGCGCGAGAAGGATGGAGCGAATCGGCTGTATTCCCACTTCAACCGGCAGCGGCTGGATGCCGAAGAGTTGCGCGACGCGGCGCTGGAAGTGGCGGGCGATCTGAACTGGAAAAAAGACTCTGGACCGTCGGAGGATTTTGGGGCCGACAATACGGCGCGGACGGTCTATTGCAAGGTGAGCCGCTTCCGGCTGAACAATTATTTGCAGGTCTTCGATTTTCCGAATCCGAGCTTTACCGCCGAGCAGCGATTTGCCAGCAACGTGCCGCTGCAACAGCTTTACTTCATGAATAATCCGTTTATCTTCCGGCAGGCGGGTGTTCTGGCAGATCGCGTGGAGAATGAGCCGAACGACCAGGCGCGGATCGTGAAGATGTACGAGTATGTCTATCAGCGAAAGCCGAGCGAGGCGGAGATCAAGCTGGCGCAGGAGTTTCTGCATACGACGCCGGAGAAGGCTGGCTACGCGGTGGTGGGCGAACCAATCACGGCGTGGAAGCAGTATGCGCGGATTCTGCTGAGTTCGAATGAGTTTCTGTTTATCGACTAAAGCATTTTCCGGAAAGGTGTAGACCAAAACCATTCTGCGGATTGGATTTTTCCTCAAGAAAAATCCACCCTCATGAACTTCGGAAAGTTCACAGTATTCCGGAAAATGCCTTAGACTGCGCGCAGCACAGTGAGCGAGATAGAGCGACTGAAGGGGAAAAGGAGATCACGATGCGAGGACACACAGGACCAGGACAACCGATGACGCGGCGCGATGCGCTGTGCCGGATGGGCGCGGGATTTGGGATGCTCTCATTGGCAAGCCTGCTGGGCGACACGCTGGCACGCGCGGAGGATGACAAAAAGTCGTGGATGATTCCGGGAGTGAAGCCGAAGGCCAAGCATGTGATCTTCCTGTTCATGAACGGCGGACTGTCGCAGGTGGACAGCTTCGACTACAAACCGATGCTGGAGAAGTACAACGGCAAGGCGATGCCGGGCGGCGATTTGCAGCATGAGCGCAAGACGGGCGCGCTCATGCAGTCGCCGTTTGCGTTCCAGCGCTATGGAAAGAGCGAAAAATATGTAAGCGAGATTTTTCCGCACCTGGGCGGTTGTGTGGACGATATGTGTTTTGTGCAGTCGGTCTATACGGAGATACCGAATCACGAGCCGGCGCTGATGATGATGAATACAGGCGCGAACTTTGCAGGGCGACCGTCGATGGGCGCGTGGCTGACGTATGGACTGGGGACGGAGAACAAGAACCTGCCAGGATTTGTGGTTCTGTGTCCGGAGGTGCCGACGACGGTGGGACCGCCGCTGTGGGGATCGGCGTTTCTGCCGGCGATGCACCAGGGGACGTATGTCGCGGACCGGGTGGAGAAGTCCGGGTTCGATCCGCAGAAGCTGATTGCGAATGTACACAACGACCGATTCGACCTGAAGTCACAGCGCAAGGAACTGGACGTGCTGAAGGAACTGGACGAGATGAATATGCGGACGGCCAATGACGGCGCGCGCGATGCGCAGCTTGAGGCGACGATTGGGTCGATGGAGACCGCGTATCGCATGCAGACCGAGGCTCCGGATGTGTTTGATGTGCGCAAGGAGAGCGCGGCGGTGCTGAAAATGTATGGCGAAGGAAGCACGGCGCGTGGATGCCTTACCGCGGCGCGGCTGATCGAGCGCGGGGTGCGTGTGGTGCAGGTGTATTACGCGAAAGGCGATCCGTGGGATCATCACTTCGATATCGAGATGCACCGCAAGACGGCGAAGGACTCCGACCAGCCGTTTGCGGCGCTGATCCAGGACCTGAAACAGCGGGGCCTGCTGGACGAGACGATCATCGTCGCAGGCAGCGAATTCGGACGGACGCCGGTGGTGGAAGTCGGCAGCGGATTCAGCGGCGGGCAGACGCATAATGGACGCGACCACAATCCGCATGGCTTCACGATGTGGATTGCAGGCGGCGGATTCAAGCGCGGATTCACCTATGGCAAGACGGATGATTTCGGCTGGAAGGCAATTGAGAATCCGGTACATGTGCATGACATTCATGCGACGATTCTGTATCAGCTTGGCATCGATCATACGAAGCTGACGTATCGCTACAGCGGACGCGATTATCGGCTGACGGATGTCTCCGGGAATGTGATTCACGAGTTGCTGGCCTGACCATTGCCTGGAGCCACTGCGCCGGGCAGCCACTGCGTGGGGCAGCCGCGCGGCTGATGCCGCGCCATGGGCTGTGGTTGCGCTCCCGTTGGTCGCGGGTGGGTGACGGTTCAGGACGATGAGGAGAACAACAGCAGATTCCCTTCGGGAATGACAACAAGAAATGCAACGGCAAATGCAAATGCAACGGCAAATGCAAATGCAACGGCAAATGCAAATGCAAATGCAAATGCAACTGCAAATACAACAGCAACAGCAGATTCCCTTCGGGAATGACAACAAGAAAAACAGACACAACGGCAAATGAAACTGCAACTGCAA
>JAJZHE010000020.1 GCA_021804655.1 Acidobacteriota bacterium | reverse complement strand
TGACTTGCAAGCGAACCAGATATAAGGACGGCGTGGACGAGTTAGAACGCGCGAAGAACCGGACCAAGTCGAAAGTCAGGGCCAAGGTGGAGCATCCTTTCCGCATCCTCAAGCGTGTCTTCGGATTTACCAAGGTTCGTTACCGTGGCATCTGGAAGAATCATCAGTGGCTGTGCGCGGCCTTCGCGCTGGTCAATCTGTACCTGCACCGCAACCGGCTGGCCCCGCAAAGGGCGTAGTGTCTCTTGAGGCCGAAAAACGGCCTCACAGAGGCAAAATAGACCAGCAGCAACACGCTTCTCCGGAAAGAAAACTGATTCAAAACCAGGAAATCATCTGCGGTCAAGTCATCGCTACAAAATCACGCACCTGCGCAGAGGCTCCTTAGCGATCAGCCAGACAAGGATGAACGCAGCAGCAGCAGCAGCGCAACTGCGATGAGGCCAAGATAAAGAATGCGCTGGAAGGCGTTGCCGCGGATTCTGCTGTTGAGAAATCTGCCCAGCAGCAGAGCCGGAAGCAGTACCGGCAAGCTCAGCAGATAGTTGTGCGTGACGCTGGGCGTCCAGAGTCCGGCAGCGCGATAGCCGATGGCGACCATCAGGCTGGCGGGCAGAAAATAGGCCTGAAGCGTGGCACGGAAGTGCTGCGCGCTCCAGCGGCGCAGCGTGCCATAGACAACCAGCGGCGGACCGTTCATGCCGCAGGCTCCGCCGCAGACACCGGCAAGAAATCCGCAGACAGCAAGCAGAAATCCATGGTCGCGATCGAGATGCCTGGCGTCGGCTCGGCCCGTGAGCGACCACAGGCAATAGAGCAGCAGGAAGACGGCAAGCCCGAGGCGGAGTGCGCTGGCGGGCAAGAGTCGAAGTAGAAGCAGACCAACGGGCGTGCCCAAGGCAGTGGCCAGAAGCAGTCCGCCTGCGCTGCGGAAGTGAATTTTGCGCCAGTCCTGCGCGACCACGATGGCCGCAACCGTGATGGAAAGCAGCACGGCTAGTGGAGCAGCTTCCTGAACCGGCATGATGAGCGCCAGTAGCGGAACCGCGACCAGCGCCTCACCAAAACCGAAGGTGGAGCGGATGAGCGTTGCCACGAAGACAATGCAGAGGATGATGGCCGTATTCGGGTTGATCGCGGGCGGGCCTTTGCTCTCTGGGCAGCGCTATCGCCCGAATTTCTGCTTGCCGCCCATGAGGCCAGCCATGCCGCCGCGCATCATCTGTCTGGCCATGCCGCCTTTGCCCATCTGCTTGAACATCTTGCTCATCTGGGCGTGCTGGCGCAGAAGCTGATTGACATCCTGGACGGTGGTTCCGGAGCCGGCGGCGATGCGCTTGCGGCGTGAGCCGTTGATGAGGTCCGCGTTCAGGCGCTCTTTGGCGGTCATCGAATTGATGATCGCCTCCAGGCGCGTGAACTGGCGCTCATCGACGTTTTTGCTGGCCTGTTGCAGACCGGCAAAGGGACCGACCGAAGGCAGCATCTTGAGGATCGACTCCATGGAGCCAAGCTTCTTGATCTGGCGCAGTTGTTCGCGGAAATCTTCAAGGGAAAAACCGTCGCCGAGCAGGGCTTTTTTCGCCAGTTCCTCGCTTTTGCGCCGGTCCAGCGAGCCTTCGGCTTTTTCAAGCAGCGTCATCATGTCGCCCATGCCGAGAATGCGTCCGGTCATGCGGTCGGGATGAAATGGCTCGAAGGCATCGGGCTTTTCGCCGACGCCGACGAACTTGATGGGCTGGCCGGTGACGTGGCGAATGGAAAGCGCCGCGCCGCCGCGCGAGTCGCCGTCCATCTTTGTCAGCACCACGCCGGTGATGCTGAGGCGACGATGAAATTCGTTGGCAGAGTTGACGGCGTCCTGACCGGTCATGGCGTCGGCGACAAAGAGAATCTCCTGCGGGTCGAGCAGTTTCTTGAGCCGCTCCATCTCGCGCATGAGGTCGTCGTCCAGAGCAAGGCGCCCGGCGGTATCGACGATGAGCGTGTCACAGCCCATGATCATGGCTTCGCGACGCGCCTCCTTTGCCAGCCGCTCAACGAGCGCCGAGCCTGCGGCTTCATCACGCATGTCGCCGACGTAAATACGCGCATCAATGGATTGAGCAACGACTTTGAGCTGCTCGCGAGCCGCCGGGCGATAGACGTCCACGGAGACCAGCATGGGGCGATGGCCGCCCTTTTTGAGCCACATGGCGAGCTTGCCGCTGGTGGTCGTTTTGCCGGAGCCTTGCAACCCGGCCATGAGGATGACGGTGGGCGGCTTGGAGGCGAATTTGAAGCGCGCCGTGTCTTTGCCAAGCAGTTCGACCAGCTCGTCGTGGACGATCTTGATGACCTGCTCGGTGGGCGAAAGCGCGGTGAGCACGGACTGGCCGACGGCTTTGGCGCGAATCTGCTCGATGAGGTCCGTGACGACGCTGAGGTTGACGTCGGCGTCGAGCAGCGCGGCGCGAATCTCGGCAAGAGCTTCCGTGATATTTTCTTCGGTGAGCACACCCTGACCGCGAAGGTGCTTGAAGGCGCGCTGCAATTTCTCTGTGAGGTTCTCAAACATGACTTGTTTCAGTGTATCGCGAAGCCGGTGCGGTCAGCCTGCCAGGCTTACTGCAGTGGATCGACGAGAAACTGTTCGAGTTTGCCGTCAGGGTAGGTGTAGGTGGTGAGAGACAGTTTGCGCGTGGGATATTCGATGAGGAAGCTGCGGAAGGTCATGCCGCCGCGCAACTCTACGTGTGTCTGGTGGAAGCGCAGCGGCTCGCCAAGCGGGGCGAGGCTGGTCTGGAAATCGGCGACTATCTGCGCGGAGAAATAGTCGCTCAGGTTGGACGAGAGCAGAGAGCGGTCAAGCTGGCCGTGTTGCAGTCCGCGATAGAGGTCCAGGGTCTGCTGCTCGACGGGAGTGAGATTGCTTTCGCCGTTGACGGCGTCGGCGACGAGATGGGCGACCTCGGCGGCTCCTCCGGCCATGTGGTTGGTGAGGGCGACGACGGCTGTGCCGTTCTCGATCTGGACGAGATTGTCGGAGACGAAGCCGGTGACCTCGCCGGAGTGTTCGATGGTCAGGTGGCCAGCGCGCGTGCTGACCTCGACGCCGAGGCCGTAGCCGGTGCCTTTGCCATCTTTGAGCTTGACCTCTGTGAACATCTCCTGATAGCTCTCTGGCTGGAGCAGCGAACGATGGATGAGGCTTTCATCCCAAATGGCCAGGTCGTGCGGGGTCATGGCCAGCTCGCCGGCGGCAAACATCCAGCCGCGGCCTTCTTTGGGTGCGACGCGCAGCGGGCCAAGTGCGGCGCGGACGTAGGGCGTGGCGTCGGTTGAGGTCAGGCTGGTTTCGTCCGAGTCCCAGACGGAGCGCATGCCAAGAGGGTGAAAGATATGTTGGCCGAGGAACTGCATCAGCGGCTCACCGGAGACGGTTTCGACGATGCGCCCGGCGATGACGTAGTTGGTGTTTGAGTACTGCCACTGGGTTCCGGGCGGAAAGTCGAGCGGCTTCTTTGCCCAGCGGTCCAGGATGGCCTGCGCCGTGGTCGGCTGCTCCATCGGGGTCATCAGGTAGTCCTCGGGCCAGTAGTCCTGATAGCCGGAGGTATGGCTGAGGATTTCGCGGATGGTGACCTGGTCGCCGTCGGTGAGGCCGGGCACGTACTTGCCGACGGGGTCATCGAGCCGGAGCTTGCCCTGCTGCTGAAGGATGAGGATGGCTGCGGCGGTGAACTGTTTTGAGATTGAGCCAATGGAGTAGCGCATCGCCAGCGTGGCGGGGAGCGCTGGATCAATGTGCGCCAGACCGTAAGCATGGGTATAGGCGAGCTTGCCGTCTTTGACCACGGCGATGGAGACGGACGGGAAACCGCGCTCGGCCATGACGGCGCGAGCAACGCCGTCGATGCGCGTGGTGATGGCGGGCGGCAGCGTATCTACGGCCATGGATTGAGCCGATGCGCCGGGCACGGTGACGACGAGTAAAAGCAGCGCAGCGAGCAGGGAGAGTTTGTGCCATGGAAGAGTTTTTTCAGGGTTCAGCGACAGGTGCATCTTCATTCTCAGCATCCTCAGTCAGGACAGAGTATCAATCGAAGCCGCAGTCACGCGATACCGGAAGCTTGCGAGCATCCTTCAGGCAATCGCTCTGGTTGCCGCCGCTCCACGCTTGCGATAGATTCCAATCCCGATCAGGTTGAACACGAGCGCCGCGCCGCCAACCTTGGCGGCGAAGAGCCAGGAGTTGTTGACATCGATGATGGGCGCCAGCGCGAGCACCGTGGCGACGAGAGTGATGGTCAGGCCGCAAAACGCGCAGAGGCGAATCCAGAGGCTGGCGCGGGGCAGTCCGCGCGCCGGACCACTCACCAGCGGCACGGCAAACATGGCGCAGTAGTAAACGCCGAAGAGCAACTGGCCAGAGGAGATGAGCACCTGAAATGCTTCTTCATGGCCGGAGGTGAGCGTGGCGGCCAGGGCGGCCACCATCGCCACGGCGACGATGACCCACAAGCTGCGAACGGGGGTTCCAAAGCGCGGACTGAGGCGCGTGAACCACTCCGGCAGCAGTCGATCCCAGCCGGCAACCATGGGCAGGCGGCTGGTTTCCGCCGTAATCGTGGTGAATGAGCAGAAGGTGAAGGTGGCCAGCGCAAGAATCATGACGCGGCCCACACCTGCGCCAGTTCCCTGCCCGAAGGCTGCGGCGAGCGCCTGAGGAATGGAGCCGGCGAGGTCGATCTGTGATGCGGGAACGTAGGTGAGCATGGAACTGGTCATGAGGAAATAAATCGCCGCAATGGCCGGAGCCGCAACCCAGGCCGAGATCACAATGGCGCGACCGGCGTTGCGGGTCTCCCCGGCAAAGACGGCGATCTGCTCCATGCCGCTGTAGGCGTTGAAAGCGACGCGGGTGTAGAGATTCAGCGTCAGCAGGCTCCAGACCGGCCAGCCCAGTGCAAAGGGCGCCTGCGGGCTGTGATGCGGATGAGCAGGCGTGGCCGCCGGATGCCAGAAGAGCAGCACGACAAAGGTGAGCGTGAGCAGCACCATCATCAGCGTGCCGAAGTGGCCAACCCATTTTCCGTAGTGAAAGCCGACCGCGTTGATGGCCAGCACGGCTCCCAGCAGCAGCAGATCGAGCGCAATGGTCCAGGCTCGGCTGCCAGCCAGCCAGGCCGCGCGCGGACCAAGGGCGTAGCTCAGGCTGGTGATGGTCTGGATGCCAAGCTGCGAGACGGTAAAGATGGCATAGAGCGCATAATTCCACGCACTCAGGAAGCCAGCAAGCGGTCCGATGGCGGCGCGCGTCCACTGGTAGACGCCGCCCTCCAGCGGCCAGACACGCGCGCACCAGGTGACCACCCAGACCTGCGGCAGGAAAAAGAGAAGGATCCCAAAGATCCAGATGAGTGGATGCGTCGAGCCTTCGCGCGCAGCAATGGCCGACCAGTTGACGCCGACGACGAGCACAATCTGCATGGGAACCAGATCGCGCAGGCGAAGCTCACGGCGAAGGCCGTGCGTGCCTGCGGGCGCGTTCTGCGTCGGAGCCGCATCCATTTTCTCGCGCTCCTCTGGTTTCACGCGCTCCTCTGGGTGCTGGCGACAGGCGTCCGAGAGCAAGGGTCGAGCATGGTTTTCACTCTATCGCAGGATCGAGCGATGCAGCCAGAAGGCCGAGCGGATAAGCCGCTTTTTGAATGCGCTTGCCTTTTCCTGAACTGCAAAGCATGAATCTGCGATAGCCTGATGGGTCAAGGTGTGCGCCCATGCGCCATCCGCGATAGTCAAGCGAGGCGATATGAAGCGGCTGATCGAAGGACACAGGCATTTTCGAGAGGACATCTTTCCCAATCGCAAGGACCAATTTCACCTGTTGGCGGAGTCGCAGTCGCCGCGCTGGCTCTTTATCACCTGTTCGGATTCGCGCATTGTGCCGGACCTGATCCTCCAGACCGGTCCAGGCGACCTGTTCATCACGCGCAACGCGGGCAACATCATTCCGCTGGCGACGGTGGATGATGGCGCGACGGCGACGATCGAGTATGCGGTGGAGGTGCTGCATGTGCGCCACGCGATTGTCTGCGGCCACTCCGATTGCGGCGCGCTGAAGGCGGCTCTGAACCGCCCCGATCCCGCACGGATGCCACTGGCCAGCCGCTGGCTAAGCCACGTCGAAGAGGCGTTTCACTATCGGCAGCCGCTGAATCCTGCGGATGGCGAGCACGCGGAGTTGTCCTCCCTGATTCGCGGCAATGTGATCGCGCAACTGGAAAATCTGAAGCGCCAACCCTCGATCGCCCGCGCCATGGAGCGGGACGAGTTGGGTGTCCACGGATGGTTTTACGACATTCTGACGGGAGATATCGAGGAATATCTGACACGCGAGAGTAAGTTCGTGCCGTTACAGGAGTTACCGAAAATTGAATAGATGCTCTTGATTACATGAAATAAATATCGTATATTAAAGAGGAAACCTGAACTGCCGCGCAACCTGCGCCTACAAAGGAGTCCTCTTTATGTCCTCTACCTATGACCCGGCTTTCGCACACACCTCCACCGCAACGATACCCAAAGCCGTTCCTGTGACGGTAGCGCCGGGCGATGGCATTGGCCCGGAGATCACCGAGGCGGTTCTGCGCATTCTGAAGGCAGCCGGCGCGGCGATTGCGCCTGAGTTTGTGGCAGTGGGCGAGCAAGTCTATCGAGCAGGCAACACCTCTGGCATTCCTGAGGAAGCGTGGGCATCCATCGACCGCACTGGCGTCCTGTTGAAGGGACCGATTACGACGCCGCAGGGAGGCGGGTACAAATCGCTGAATGTGACGATGCGCAAGACGCTTGGCCTCTATGCCAATGTGCGCCCGTGCCGGTCGTGGAAGCCGGTCGTCTCTTCGCGACATCCCGATATGGATGTGGTGATTATCCGCGAAAACGAGGAAGACCTGTATGCCGGCATCGAGCATCGCCAGACCGAGGACGTGGCGCAGTGTCTGAAGCTGATTACGCGCAAAGGCTCGGAGCGGATTGTGCGCTACGCCTTTGAGTATGCGCGCACGCAGGGGCGGCAGCGAGTGACCTGCATGGTGAAGGACAACATCATGAAGATCACCGACGGACTGTTTCATCGCGTCTTTGAGTCGGTTGCAGCCGAATATCCGGAGATCGAGATGAATGTGCAGATCATCGACTTTGGGATGGCGAACTTTGTGCACCGTCCGGAGAGCTACGACGTGATCGTGCTGCCCAATCTTTATGGCGACATATTGTCGGATGTGGCTGCGCAGATGACCGGCTCGGTCGGCATGGGCGGGTCGATCAATATCGGCAACGGCGGCGCGCTCTTTGAGGCGATCCACGGCTCGGCGCCGGACCTGCCGCGGGATGTGGCCAATCCCTCGGGGCTGCTGCTGGCGGCGGTGGAGATGCTGCGTCACATCGGCCAGCATGAGGTGGCTGCGCGGGTGATGAATGCCTGGCTGGTGACTCTGGAGGACGGAATTCATACCGCGGACATCGCCAGCGCGCAGACGGTGAAGCGCGTGGGGACACGGGAGTTTGCCGAAGCGGTGATCGAGCGACTGGGACGGCGGCCGGAGTGCTTCACCGCAGCCGAGTCTTCCGCCCCCGCAGAACCGATGAAACTGCCCCATCTGGACGAAAAACCAGCGGAACCGACCAGCAAGGTTCTGGTGGGCGTAGATGTCTTTCTGGACTGGAAGCAGGGAACTCCGGATCAGCTTGCTACAGCGCTCAAGGCGGCTGCTCCCGCGGATGGGCCACAACTGGTGATGATCACCAATCGCGGGGTGAAGGTGTGGCCACAGGGAAATCCGAAGACACTGTGCACCGACCACTGGCGCTGCCGCTTCCAGGGCGAAGCGGTCAGCCACGCTCAGATTGTGGCGCTGCTGGGCGCAGTGGCCGCCGCCGGGATGGACTTCATCAAGACCGAGCACCTGTACACCTTTGACGGACAGGCAGGCTATTCGCTGGGACAGGGGCAGTAGGTCGGAACTTCCGGAAAAGCTGAGATCGAAAACGGATATCGGCGCAGGGCAGCTTGCTGGTACGAGCAGGCTGCCCTGAGTTTTTGCCTGGCTCGGCAATGGATTGTTGACTTTGCTGCAAGTTGGGCTGAGCTGCCAGGCCGACCAGATAATAATGTGAATACACTAAAGAATACTTGACAATAAGTCACTCATTTATCAGAATGAAAAAGTACGGAAACTCGAATTCTCAGGCAGGTAAATCCAACCATGGCAAAAATCATCGGAATCGATCTCGGAACCACCAATTCATGCGTTGCCGTCCTTGAAGGCGGCGAACCCAAAGTGATTGCCAACGAAGAAGGCGCGCGGACGACGCCGTCGATTGTGGCGTTTTCCAAGAGCGGCGAGCGGCTGGTGGGCCAGGTGGCCAAGCGGCAGGCAATTACCAATCCGGAGAACACGATCTTCTCCATCAAGCGTTTCATGGGGCGTCGCTATGACGAAGTGAACGACGAGATGAAGATGGTGCCCTATAAGGTGCAGCAGCAGGGCGACCATATTGCCGTGTTGGCGCAGGGCAAGGAGTACACGGCGCCGGAGATTTCGGCGATGATCCTGCAGAAGCTGAAGAAGGCTGCGGAAGCGTATCTGGGCGAGACGGTGACCGAGGCGGTCATCACGGTTCCTGCCTACTTCAACGACGCGCAGCGCCAGGCGACCAAGGACGCGGGCAAGATTGCCGGTCTGGACGTGAAGCGCATTGTGAACGAGCCGACGGCAGCGGCGCTGGCCTATGGCCTGGACAAGAAGAAGGACGAGACGATTGCAGTCTATGACTTTGGCGGCGGCACCTTTGACATCTCGATTCTGGAAGTGGGCGAAGGCGTAATCGAGGTGAAGTCGACCAACGGCGACACACACCTGGGCGGCGACAATCTGGACCAGCGCATCGTCGAGTGGCTGATCGCTGAGTTCAAGTCGGAAGAGGGTCTGGACCTGTCGTCGAAGGGCAACGAGATGGCGCTGCAGCGGCTGAAGGATGCCGCGGAAAAGGCCAAGATCGAGCTTTCGACGACGATGGAGACGGAGATCAATCTGCCCTTCATCACCGCCGACGCAACCGGGCCGAAGCACCTGGTGCGCAAACTGACGCGAGCCAAACTGGAGCAGCTTGTCGAAGACCTGTTGCAGCGCTCGCTGGAGCCGACGCGCAAGGCGCTGTCGGATGCCGGTGTGAGCGCAGGGCAGATCGACGAAGTGGTGCTGGTGGGCGGCCAGACGCGCATGCCACGCATCCAGCATCTGGTGAAGGAACTCTTTGGCAAGGAGCCGCATCGCGGGGTGAATCCGGACGAAGTGGTGGCTGTGGGCGCCGCGGTGCAGGCAGGTGTTCTGGCCGGCGACGTGAAGGATCTGTTGCTGCTGGACGTGACGCCGCTGACGCTGGCCATTGAGACACTGGGTGGCGTGGCCACGCCGATGATTCCGCGCAACACGACGATTCCGACGAAGAAGACGGAGACCTTCTCAACGGCTGCCGACAGCCAGACCGAGGTCGAGGTGCATGTGTTGCAGGGCGAACGCCCGATGGCGGCGCAGAACCGTACGCTGGGCAAGTTCAAGCTGGCCGGGATTCCGCCGGCGCCGCGCGGTGTGCCGCAGATTGAGGTGACCTTTGACATCGACGCCAATGGCATCCTGAACGTGACGGCCAAGGACCAGGCGACGGGCAAAGACACGCGCATCACCATCACCTCCAGCTCTGGCCTGAGCAAGGAAGAGGTGGAGCGCATGGCCAAGGAAGCCGAAGCGCATGCGGCCGAGGACAAGGAGCAGCGCGAGCAGATCGAGGCGCGCAATGGCCTGGATTCGCTGGCCTACAACATCGAAAAGATGCTGAAGGAAGCGGGCGACAAGGTGCAGGGCAACGAGCGCAGTGATGTGGAGGCCGCACTGGCCGAAGCACGCAAGACGCTGGAAGGCAGCGCGACAGCAGCGGAACTGAAGGCCGCGCAGGAGAAGCTGACGACGGCCAGCCACAAGATGGCCGAGGTGCTCTACAAGGCCAACGCCGAAGCTGCTGCGGCTACACCAGCCGATGCGGCCACCGAAGCAACGACGGAAGCGAAGAAGGATGACAACGTCATCGACGCCGAGTATGTGGACGTGGACGAGAAGAAGTAAAGAACGTACGCAACTGAAAGAAAAACGGGGGCTGCGCGCGCAGTCCCCGTTTTGTTGGTCATGGCTACTTCTGCGAATCAGCTGCACCCGCTGGTGGAGCCGCAGCTCATGCAGCGGTAGCAGCTTCCGTTGCGGACCATGATGGCTCCGCAGGTGCCACAGCTAGGCGCATCGCCCATCTCGTACATGGAGCGCATGGCATCGGCTGCGTGGTAGACGCCGCGATCCTGCAACGGCGGCATCGCGGCGTGCTCAGCCGCAGAAGCTTGCATTGCGGGTATAACGGCGGACGACTCTGTGCTGACCTGATCCAGGCGGCGGGCAAGATCGGCAACCATCTTTGTCATGGCCTGGCGCGAATCCGGATTGAGCGCTTCCGGTCCGACCTCTGGCTCGACTTCCGGCAACTGCTGGGCCGCGGCAACACCGGCAAAAAGCGAGAGCTGCGTGCCGGAGAGGAACCGCAGTTGCAGCCAGCGGAAGATGTAATCCATCAGGCTCTTGGCGTAGCCGATCTGCTCATTGCCGGTCCAGCCGGATGGCTCGAAGCGGGTGTGCGCAAATTTCTCGCAGAGAATCTTCAGCGGCACACCATGCTGAAGAGCCAGCGAGATGGCCGTGGCAAAGGCGTCCATCAGGCCGGAGACCGTCGAGCCTTCCTTGGCCATGCGGATGAAGATTTCGCCTGGCTGCCCGGTGGGATAAAGGCCGACGGTGATGTAGCCCTCATGGCCGCCGATCGAGAACTTGTGCGTGATCGAGGCGCGCTCCTCGGGCAGGCGATGACGCACGGCGCGAGGGGGCGCGTTCTGGTCCTGGCTGGCAACGGGTGCAGCAGCAATGGGCATTGCCGGGACAGCAACCGGGGGCAGTGATGTGCGAATCTCCGCAAGCGCTGCTTCAAAAGCGCGCGCCGCAGCAAGCACCTGCGAGGCTTCGACCTCCAGCCTTTCGCTCGGTTTCTCTGCCAACGCAGCAATATCTGCCGCCGAGGCCGCTGTGCGACTGGCAATCGCGCCCAGGATACGCTGGCCTGCCTGTGCCAGCGCAGCATCGGTCGTCTGCGTCTTTGTCTCGGCAGAGACGTTGAGCGGCTGGACCCCCTTTGACCCATCGCGATAGATGGCGACCGCCTTCAACCCCTGACGCCAACTTTCGGTGTAGGCCTCGGCGATCTCTTCGGCAGTGGCCTGGTTGGGCAGGTTCACGGTTTTGGAGATGGCTCCGGAGAGGAATGGCTGCGTGGCGGCCATCATCTTGATGTGGCCCATGTAGTGAATGGAGCGTGTGCCTTTGGATGGCTTGAAGGAGCAATCGAAGACCGCCAGATGTTCCGGCTTGATGCCGGGTGCGCCTTCGATGGTGCCCGTCGCGTCAATGTAACTGACGATAGCGTTGACTTCGTCGCCCGAATAGCCAAGCTTGAAGAGCGCCGAGGGCACGGTCTGGTTGACGATCTTGATCATGCCGCCGCCGACAAGTTTTTTGTACTTGACCAGAGCGAGGTCCGGTTCGATGCCGGTGGTGTCGCAGTCCATCATGAAGCCGATGGTGCCGGTGGGGGCGAGCACCGTCGTCTGCGAGTTGCGATAGCCATAACGCTCGCCGTAGATGAGCGCCATATCCCAGCATTCGCGGCTGGACTCGACCAATGCGTCCAGTTGGGGCGTGATGAACGGTTCGGCGCTGGTGCGGGATTTGCCGATCTTGTTCACCTCCGCGCGGTGCATGCGAATGACGTCGAGGAACGGTTCCCGATTGACATAGAATCCGGGACACGCGCCACCCTGGCGGTCCGTCTGTGCCGTGAGCGTGGTGGCCGAGTCAAGGGGCGGACAGGTGGCTGCGATGATGGACGATTGCAGATATGCCTGGCCGCAGAGAATCGCCGTCAGGCAGGCTGCGTAGTCGCGTCCGGCGTCGGAGTCATAGGGAAGTCCACAGGCCATCAGCAGCGCGCCGAGGTTGGCATAACCCAGACCCAGCGGGCGATAATCATGCGAATTTTTCGAAATCGCTTCGGTCGGGTAACCGGAGTTATCCACCAGAATCTCCATCGCCGTAAGGACGACCGAGATGCCGTGCCGATACGCCGGAATGTCGAAGGCTCCGGACGGGGTGAGGAACTTCATCAGGTTGAAGCTGGCCAGATTGCAGGCGGAGTTGTCCAGGAACATGTACTCCGAGCAGGGGTTGGAGGCGTTGATGCGCCCCGAGTTCTTGCTGGTGTGCCAGCGGTTGATGGTCGAGTCAAACTGCATGCCGGGGTCGCCGCACTGCCAGGTAGCCTCGGCGATTTTGCGCATGATCTCGCGCGCCTTATAGGTCTGCACGGGCTGGCGATCCTTGACCGTGAGCGTGGTAAATTCACCGTCCTGCTCATAGGCGTGCATGAACTCGTCACTGACGCGCACGGAGTTGTTGGCGTTCTGAAAGAAGATTGACGAGTACGCCTCGGAGTCCGGTCCGGAGCCGTCATATCCGGCTCGAATGAGCGCGAAGGCCTTGGCCTCTTCCTTGCTCTTGCACTCGATGAAGTCGAGGATGTCCGGATGGTCCACGTTGAGGATGACCATCTTCGCCGCGCGCCGCGTCTTGCCGCCGGATTTGATGACACCGGCGAAGGCATCGAAACCGCGCATGAAGCTCAGCGGGCCGGAAGCCGTGCCGCCGCCGGAGAGCAGCTCCGACGAACCGCGAATCGACGAGAGATTGGTGCCCGTGCCCGATCCCCACTTGAAGAGCATGCCTTCGGTCTTGGCCAAGGTCAGGATGGAGTCCAGAGAGTCGTCAACGGAGTTGATGAAGCAGGCCGAACACTGCGGCGTGCGATAGCCGGTGGTGGAGAAACGCACGCTCTGCGCCTCGGCATCCCAGTGCCAGTTCTGCGCATCGGAGTTTGGCTCCAGCCGGTCGCAGCCCACATTGAACCAGACAGGCGAGTTGAAGGCGACGCGCTGCGAGACAAGCATCGCGACCAGCTCATCGTGGAAGATGGCCGCATCCTGCGCGGAAGCAAAGTAACCACCGCGCAGACCCCAGTCACGAACCGTCTCGGCGACGCGAGCCACAAGCTGGTGCACACCCGTTTCGCGCTCCGGCGTCCCCATCTGGCCGTGGAGGTACTTGGAAGCGACGATGTTGGTGGCCGTCATCGACCAGTCAACCGGCACCTCGACATCCTTCTGCTCAAAGATGGTATTGCCTTTGGCGTCGCTGATGAGCGCATGGCGCTTTTCCCACTGCACCTCGTCATAGGGCGAGACGCCGGCGCGCGAAAAGCGTCGTGTAAAGGTGAGGCCGCCGCGGGCAGCCGTGCTGCCGGATGCAGTCGTCGCGCCGGTGCTGGTCGGCGTGCTGGAGGGTGTGGAATAGCTCTCGTACATGGACTCTCCTGGAAACATGCGAATTTAAAACGGAATTAAAGTCGATCGAATCTTCCGACATTTGTCGTCCATCCTGGCTTTGCCTGTGCGGATGAACAACAACGCAACGAACTCGACATGGGATGCAAATGGTGCAAACTCTCTACGGCCTGCGGCGCTGCCGTCTCTGGAATCGTGGCCGACTGTCCGGCGGATTCCCTCTCGGCGCTTGTCTGAAACGATACGAAAAACTCTCAGCAAGCCTGCGCTGAATTTGCAGCCGCAGATGCAAAAATACCGCTGTAGCTTGTGCTGGTCAAGAAAAAACCACAATAGATTGTATTTTCTTGCGCTTGAGCGGAACCAAATGCGGCAACCTCACGCCAATGCCTGTGCAAAACGGGAATCGCCCGACGAGACGCGCCTTTCGCTGGACTGCGATGGGGTGCGGCGTAGTGCACGGAAGCGCAAACTCGCTATTCGCTGGCCTTGACGTGAATGCCATGTGTCAGTTGCAGCGGTCGCGTGTTGCGCTTGAAGAGCGCTGCAAAGGCATTGAGCTGTTCCCGTGAAAGGGTCACCGGATTCTGCAGAACATACCACTGGACGCCCTCGGTGCAGGGAGGCTCAGTGAGTGAACCGGTGTAGGTCCAGTAGCCCAGATCGGCTGGAAACAATCCGACGGGGTTGAGCATGACGGTGGTCGTGCCGGATGCGCCGACGGTTTTTGGCAGCTTCTCCCACAGGCCGGCCAGGATCACGTTGGAGTTTCCTTCATTGAGTTCCACAGCCAGGATAACCGTCTTGCCCTCCGCGCTGCGATGCACGAACTGAATGCTCATGTCGGAGAGATCCTGGTTGATGACCTCTTCGCCGGGATGATGAAAGTGAAATTCCACCAGGTCATAGCGCGTACCGCCGATACTGATGTAGCTGCCCGCAGGCGGAGTGACACGGACGGTGTGCCCGTCATTGACGAGCGTCATCGTTCCGGTCAGGTAGTGAAACTGAATCGGCGGCAGCGTCTTGTCCAGACGAACCTTGTAAATGTTGATGGGAGACTGCTGCTTGCCGTTGCCACAGACGCGCCAGGCCGGATTCAGCCGATCCCAGTGGAGCGCACCGGTTGGTCCGTCGTAGGTCCAGGCTGGTGTTGCTGCCTCATTCTGCTGCTGCGCCCAGGCACCCGATGCGGAGACGCTCAGCACAACCACTGCCATTGCTGCCAGCAAACCTTTGCTCATCGCTGTCATCTTCTCCCAGATCATTCTAAGCAAGTGACGCTCTGGATTGCGATTGGCATCGCAATGAGCAGGCAGAAGAATGGAATTTCAGCGAGAAACAAGAGACCGAAAACTTGTCAGCTCTCGGTCTCCCTGCTGCATCCCTGTTGCATCGGATAGTTACTTTGCAGCGGCCAGCGTACCCGCCTGCTCCGCCAGAGCGGCGGCCTTGTCCGTCGCCTCCCAGGTGAAGTCTGCCTCGGAGCGACCGAAGTGGCCGTAGGCAGCCGTCTGCTGATAGATGGGACGGCGCAGGTTCAGGCTTTCGATGATGCCCTTGGGCTTGAGCGCAAAGTTCTGGCGCACCAGCGTCGTCAGCGCAGTAGAGCTGAGCTTGCCGGTGCCGAAGGTCTCCACACGAACGCTGACCGGATCGGCGACGCCGATGGCGTAGGCAAGCTGCACCTCGCAGCGCTCGGCCAGGCCGGCGGCAACGATGTTCTTGGCGATGTAACGCGCCATATAAGCCGCCGAGCGATCCACTTTTGTCGGATCCTTGCCGCTGAAGGCTCCGCCGCCGTGACGGCCCGCGCCGCCGTAGGTATCGACGATGATCTTGCGACCGGTCAGGCCGCTGTCGCCCATGGGACCACCGATGACAAAGCGTCCCGTGGGGTTGATGTGGTATTTGGTGTTCTCGTCCAGCCACGCGGCGGGCAGAACAGCCTGGATCACATGCTTCAGAATGTCGGCGCGCAGCTCGTCGTTGGAGACGCTTTCCGCGTGCTGGGTCGAGATGACAACGGCGTCGATGCGCACCGGCTTGCCTGCCTCATCGTACTCGACGGTGACCTGGCTTTTGCCATCGGGACGGAGATAGTTGAGCTTGCCGCTCTTGCGCACTTCAGTGAGCCGACGCGTGAGCTTGTGTGCGAGGGAAATGGGAGCCGGCATCAGCTCCGGCGTCTCGTTGGTGGCGTAACCGAACATCATGCCCTGGTCGCCGGCTCCGCCCGTATCCACACCCTGGGCGATATCGCCACTCTGGCGGTTGATGGTCGAGATCACCGCGCAGGTGTTCGAGTCAAAACCGTAGAGAGCATTGTCATAGCCGATGGAGGCGACGACGCCGCGCACCAGCGTCTGAAAATCGACGTAGGCTTTGGTCGTGATCTCACCGGCGATCACCACGAGTCCTGTGGCCGTCAGCGTCTCAGCCGCCACGCGGCTGTAGGGATCCTGCTCCAGGCAGGCGTCCAGAATGGCATCCGAAATCTGATCCGCGATTTTATCGGGATGACCTTCAGTCACCGATTCTGAAGTAAAAAGGGTACGGTCACTCAATCGATTACTCCTTCAGGCACAATGCCAAGGCACTGGTCTGTCTGTGTCTTGCCTGCAAACGCAACCAGCGCGAAAGACGCCGCGACGAAAGCAAGCTACTTTCTTTATGGTATCGGTTGAGCGGGAACAGGGCAAAAAGCTGCCGCCTAACGGTTGACTATCTCCGCTCAGAGGTTTCGATGGCGGGGTGAACGGCGTGCCGCGACGATGTGCCCGAAAGCCGGGTCAACGACTATCCCTGAGCCGGATGATTGCCGATGAAGCCTGCAATCTCGGTGGTGACGGAACCGAGCCATGTGCGTAACGACAGGATCGACGGGTGAGCCGGCAAAATGGAAGGCCACCAGCCGGAGCGTACGCCGAAATAGCGGACGGCGAGAAAAGCCGCAAACGCCACAACCATCACCAAAGCGGCTGCACCCATCCACTTCAGCCGCAACAGGCGCATCTCGTGGCGTCGCAGGCGCGAGCGACCCACATTGGCGGCAAACTCGATCCAGTTCTGGTCGTCGTCCAGCATTTGTCCGCTGGCCACATAGGCACGCTGGAAGCGCGTCATCCAGTCGCCTTCGTCCAGACCGACAACGTTGACATAGGCCCGGACGATGCCTTTGTTCAGGATGCCGCCGGGCAGCGAGCGAAACTGGTTGGACTCCAGCGCAAGCAGATGGCGCGGACTGACCTTGGTGATTTCCGTGATTTGCTCAAGCGCGATCCCGCGGCTCAGCCGCTCCATTCTCAGATCGTCGCCGAAAGATCCCATACTCATCGAAGGAGCGTCCACACCTTCCCGGAAGAGTTTTCCACAATCAAGATACGTCCAAGGACTGTCGGCGGTCAAAAGAAAAGATCGAAGGACAAGGGGTATCGTGCTCTTGCGGTTACAGTTCTGTCCCTTCCGGGCGTGAAGTGCCAAAACGGAAAGGTTGCACAAAGGTAACCGCGAGAGGATACTGATGCCTGCTGCCAAGCGAACGAACACAACCGGTTTGTGCGTAATCCAGAAACAGAAAATCCAGGAACAGAATCGGAAGAGATGGGGGAGCGCCTGTATGAGGAATGTGACAGCCTGCACACGGTTGCAACGAGAAGGGTTGAAACCCAAACGCCCGAAGCGGATCGGACCGTGCCGGGTGGAACTGATGCGGATCGGCCTGATCCTGGCTTTGGCTGCCTGCCCGGCGCTGCTGGCGCAGAAGGTGGAGCAGCAGCGGTTGACCCATCCGGGCAACGGACCGGACGGCAAGCCGCAGACCACGTTTCTGGTGCATCGGCTGGGGATGGACCACGCTGAAGGCATCTCCACGATGGATGTGAACGGCGACGGGTGGCCCGACCTGCTGAGCGGAGCCTACTGGTATGAAAATCCTGGGCCGAACGGCGGCGAGTGGAAGCGCCATCAGTACAGACAGGTGGGCATCCTGAATGAATTCGTCTCCGACAGCGGCGAGTGGGCGATCGACGTGAACCACGACGGACGACCGGATGTGGTGACGACTGGATGGATGTTGAATGGACTGTGGTGGTTTGAAAATCCTGGCAAGGTGGGCGGCATGTGGGCCGAGCACAAGATCGCCGACAGCTATGACACTGAGGGCGGCGTGATGGCCGATATCAACGGCGACGGCAAGCCGGATATCGCGCTGGCGCACTACAACCATTCGGGGATTTTGTGGGTGGACTTCTCCGGCGCGACGCCGAAGGTGCATCACGTGGGCAAACGCGAGCAGGATGGGCACGGCATCGGCGTGGCGGATATTGACGGTGACGGCAAGCCCGATCTGCTGACGCCGTACGGCTGGTTCCGGAATATCGACGCGGACCACGACAAGTGGGAGTGGCACCCGGACTGGAATCTGGGCGATGCCGGATTTCCGATTCTGGGCTATGACGTGAACAACGACGGCAAGATGGACATCATTTATGGCCAGGGCCACAGCTACGGACTCTATTGGCTGGAACAGCAGGGAACGGGCAGCGCGCGGCACTGGGTGCGGCACGTGATCGACGAATCCTACTCGCAGATTCACGCGCTGAAGCTGGCCGATATCAACGGGGATGGGCAGCCGGAGCTGATCGCGGGCAAGCGCTATCGCGGACACAGCGGGCATGATCCGGGGTCGTACGATCCACTGGTCGTCTACTACTACACGATGGACCGCAAGCGCGGGACGTTCACGCGTCACTCGATCTCAGTGAACGGAACGGCTGGGGTGGGTACGCAGATTCTGGCGCTGGACCTGGACAAAGACGGCGACGTGGACCTGGCGACGGCGGGCAAGACGGGCGTTCACTTCTTTGAAAATCTGACGATCGACAAGGTTCCAGCCGCGACGCGCGAGCAGGAACTGCTGCTCGATCTCAACTGGCCATATATCGGCGAAGGAGTACGCGTGCAGCAGGAGGATGGGCCTGGAATCGAGTGACCATTGCATGGAGCAGACGCGACCGTCGCTCGCCACGAGGCAGCAAGTGCGCTCCGGTGGGTCGCGGGGGGAGTTTGCTGCGGACGCCGACGGATGAGGGTCGGAAAGTTTGTCTGCGGCGAGTTTAACTGGGGGAGCGCTCGGCGAGGCAGACGGAGCACTGGCAGTTGCGGCGCAGAAAATCCCAGGAGTAGATGCCGGCGGTATGGCCGTCCTGCCAGCTAAACTGAAGCGCATATCGTCCGGTCGCCTGCACGCTGGCCGGGCGCGCGGGCGGCTCATACATGGGCAGCAGTTGCGCGGGGCGCGGTTTCGGCTGGCCCGGAGAGCGACCATCCTGCTTGCGCTCTTCGACACATGTGGCGCACGGGCAGGCGTCGCGCAGCCAGGCAAAGTTCCATTGGCTGCGATGGCCGTCTGTCCAGTCGATCTCCATGCCCGTGCCTTCGGTCTGGAGGACACGGACTTTGGCGGGCGTAAGCGCTTCGCGGGTGAGCTTGCGCGCGTGTGCCTGCTCACGCTCCAGCTTGTCCTGCTCTTCGCGGGTAAGGAACTGAATTCCTTCGTGACTCATCTTTCTATTTTGCCTGATGGAAGGCAGGCAGCGAAACGCGCGGCGGGCTGGAACCCCAAATATCCGGGATGGTCGCGGCCCACGAGCGGTGTGATTCGCGGTGTCGTCAATGGGTCAGCTCGACGACGGCCTGCACAGCTTCGGTGCGGGTGGATTCGGGACGCGAAGCGGGATCGTCGAAGCGCCCGAAGATCATCTTGCCGCTGGCCGTCTGCAGGACGCTGGTGACGGTGATCTCGACCGAGCGCCCGATGGCGCGGCGTGCGTGATCGACAACGACCATGGTGCCGTCGTCCAGATAGCCGACGCCCTGGTTGTACTCCTTGCCCTCTTTCAGGATCGTGATCTGCATCTTTTCGCCAGGCAGGAAGACGGGGCGAAGAGCATTGGCGAGATCGTTGATGTTGAGCACCTCGACGTGGTGAATCTGGGCGACTTTGTTGAGGTTGAAGTCATTGGTCACGACACGCGCCTCCCACTTGCGGGCCAGTTCGAGCAGCTTGAGATCGACCTCGCGGATGGCGGGAAAATCGTCAGAGACAATCTGAAGCTGAAGGCCGGGCATGGACTGCATGCGCTGGAGGATATCCAGGCCACGACGGCCACGCTGGCGACGGGAGGAATCGGTGGAGTCGGCGACCAGTTGCAGTTCATGCAGGACGAACTCCGGAACGACAAAGAGGCCGTCCAGGAAACCGGTCTCGGCAACATCGGCGATCCGTCCGTCAATGATGACCGAGGTGTCCAGAATGCGTGTGCTGCTGCGAGAAGATTTTTCGCTGGAGAAGACTTGTCCGAGTGCTGAGGGATTGAGCAGTTCGCCTTTGCTGGCGCCGACCAGCAGGCCGATGTAGAGCATGAACAGAAGGACGAAAACCTGGATAGCCGCAGCCGTGGATCCGGCAGGCAGAGTGGAGCGCAAAACCAGGCAGAAGAGCGAAGCGCCGACGATGCCGAGGATGCCACCGACGACGGCCCCGATGAGCCGATGCAGGGTGAGTGCGCGGATGCGCAGCTCAGCCCAGATGACGAAGCTGGCCGCGACAGCTCCCAGAACGGCAGCGGGCAGCGCGGGAATTGCGAAGGGTTGAAAGGAGTAACAAAGGGTGGCAGAAAGGGAGACGAAGAGAATCCGTAACAGAATGAGATTCATGTGTACTACAGCTCCATTGAACGACGAGAAACGATCCACCGTCATTCCAATGGGCGAGTATGCACAGGCGCAGATACGATCGTCAAGCCAAAACCAAACAAAATAGAAGCATTTGCAGGATTTCAAGCCAAAATGAACGCGGGAAGACAGCCGCGCGCAGGGCTGCACCGGGCCGGATTGCCGCAGAGAGCGCAGGCACCATTCGCTGCCAGGCAAAAAAATCTGTCCGCTGCATCCGCGGAGCCGATCTGGCGCGGTATAGAAGACAGAGGGATGGGAGATCAGAATGAGCGTGCCGCTGGTGTCGCCGATCAAGGCGTCCGAGAACGAGGACGAGTGGCGGCTGAAAGAATCGCGGCTGAAGGAGTGGCGACTGGAGACGTGGGTGAGCCGCTATGCCTCGATGGTTTACTCCCTCACCGCGCGCATGACGGGCGATACGGGATTGGCGGAGGAACTGACGCAGGATGTGTTTCTGGAGCTGGACCGGAATCGGGCGCGTATGGCTGGCGACGACCACATCCAACGCTGGCTGCGACAAGTGGCGATGCATCGCGCGGTGGACGCGCTGCGACGCCGCAACAGCCGGGAACCGGGATGGAACCAGGGTCGATGGATGGGATTGGACGCGTGGCACGAGACGGCTGATGGGAACGAACGCATGCAGTTGAGCGCAGAAGTGGAACGATGGCTGTTGCAACTGCCGGAGCGGCAACGGGAAGCACTGCTGCTGCGCTATCAGGAAGAGATGACGCCGGAAGAGATTGCCGCAGCGTTGCGCGCGCCGCTGGCAACGGTAAAAAGCCAGTTGCAGCGCGGATTGAAGGCGCTTCGTAAACTGGCCGGAGCGGTCGGAACCATGAACTCCGGAGAGAGCAAAGAGGTGGGCGATGTGGAGTAACAAGAATCAGCGCGAAGAGAGGCAAACCGACACCGACGCTTCGTTGGAACCGATGCTGCGCGAACGATTGCAGCGACGCGCAACTCCGGAGGGATTGCAGGAGCGGATTGTGGCGCGAGCCATGGCTGAACGCACTGCGGAAATCTCCCGGCAAGGCACGCTGCCAAACGCAAGGCGAGGCGCAATGCGCAGCGGAAACCGCAGCAGGCTGCTGCGCCTTCCGCAGGAAGGCCGACAGTGGGCAGTGCAGCGAGTAGCGGCCAGCGTGGTGCTGGGTGTGATGGTGGCTGGAATGGCGGCTTATTACCAGGCGGAGCAGCGGCGAACGGAACGAAAAGCCGAACAGGCGCGGGCGCAGGTGATGGAGGCGTTGCGGATTACCAGCCGGACGCTGGACAAGGTGCAATCACAACTGAACGACGGACAGTGACAGGGAGATGCGTATGAGCAAGACAAGCGTGCGAACGGGAGCCTGGTTGGTTGGATCGAAGGCTGGCAGGATGGCCCAATGGACGGCTGGATTGGTGCTTGGACTGGCCACAGGCAGCACGGCGCAGGCGCAGTTGCCGACACCATCACCAGTGGAGCAGCAACTGGCGGCGCGTGCGCGGCACGTGACGGAGGTGACCCTGAACCAGAGCATGTTGCAGTTTGCGTCCAAGTTCATGAGCGGCAAAGACAGCGACAAGGACAAGGACGTGGCGAAGCTGATCCAGGGCTTGCAGGGAATTTATGTGCGAGAGTACGACTTCGACAAGGATCACGCGTACACGCAGGAGGATCTGGACGCTTTCCGGAAATATATGGAGGGCGCGGCGTGGTCGCCGATGGTGCAGGAGCGAACGCGCGGCGTGATGGAAGGCACGGACGTCTTTGTAAAGCTGGTGAATGGCCAGATGCAGGGCTTGTACGTGCTGGACGCCGAGTCGCGGGAGATTGACCTGGTGCTGATCCTGGGGCCGATCGACGTGAACAGCCTGAGCGAGCTGGGCGGAACGTTTGGGATTCCCAAAGACGCGGTGAAAAAAGCGCAGAAGAAGGTGACGCGATGACCCGACGCGCGTATGGATGGATGGCGGCTGGCGGGGCAGTCTTGATGGTGGCAGCCTTTGTGCTGGCGGCGACTCCGCGCGGCGCGGTGATGGCGGCCAGCGAGGACGTACGCAGCTTCGACGGGATGAAGCTTGCGGTGGAAACACGCTGGCACGGACACGATCAGCATATTCCGATGCAGTGGCTGATGAGCGGCGTGGCGGGCCTGTATACGCATGGCGGCGTCAGCCGGATGCGAATTGCCGAAATCGACCACCTGCCGAGCCGGATTGACGGCGCTGACCTGGAGGCAATGGCGACGGCGGAGATGGGTGCGGGATGGCAGCGCATCGTGCGCGAGACCAGCCGGGAAGCCAATGAGCAGAGCCTGATCTACATGAAGCCGGAGGGGACGCGGCTGGCGATGATGGTGGTGGATTTTGACAACGGCGAGATGGATATCGTGCAACTGGCGATTCAGCCGGATCAACTCTCGCGGCAGATTCGGCGCTGGGAGCACGGCGGCGATCATCCCGGCAACGACAATCACGGCGAATAGCAGCTCGCCATCAATATCCTGCCAGCGGAGGGACGCAATCTCACTCTTGCGCCAGCCAGTCAAATAACCGAACTCGCAGTAGTCCCGGAGATCTTCGCGCAGGTTCTGGCGAAGTAGGCGAAACTGGGTATCGGTGAAGAAGCCACGTCGTTCGTTTCCCTTCTCGGAGAGATGTCGGATTCTGGGGGCAAGGTCCTGGAGCAAAGTTTTACTGGGGCATGGTCCGATCGTTTACACAGGCAATCTCGTGATTGCCCGTAGTCAACTTCATCCGAACTTCGGCATCTTTTTGAATCGTGCGACTCGATTCAACGCATTGCTGGGTACGGCTTCTCTGGGATGATTGCGTCTGAAATTCGATCCGGAACTGAGAACTGTCTTCGTGCGGCGCGCAGGGTAGTGAACTACACTGGACGGCGTGGAAAACTTTGCGGTACTTTCTCGTTTCCGTCCTGAGCCTGGTCTCGTCCTTCGCGCCGTGCTGCTGCGGCTTTTGCTGATTTGCCTGATGGCGCTGGCTGCGCCGAGCGCGCTGCAGGCGCAGGCCAGCCCGTCTGGACCAAGGCTGCACGCGCTCGATGCCTTTTCGCTCAATTCCTCGAAGCTTGGCGCGCCGAAGAGCGCTGATCTGCTGGCGATCCGGCGGCCAGTGCGCACACATGAGCCGTTCACCGTGGCTGGCGAGCGAGGCATGCTGGTGGGCCGCGAGGCTGGCTCGTTCGAGGCCTGGATTCTGCCCATCAAGCTCATCAGCCACATGGCCATCACGGCGCAGGTGGAGGGCTATCCGGTACCCATCGACGTGAACCAGCAGGCCGCGTCGATTCAGGTGCATCCGGACCACACAGTGATCACCTATGCGCACATCGGCTTCACGCTGCGGCAGATCATGTTTTCGCCGAGCGAGCCGCTGGACAGCGCCGCAGCGAAGGCTCCGGCGACAGGGCCTGTGGTGCTTTTTCAGGTGGATGCGCGGCATCCTGTGGACCTGACGTTTCGCTTTACGCCGGAGATGCTGTGGATGTGGCCGAAGCGCAACGGCGGCGTGCCCTCGCCGGAGTGGGTGGAGCGCGGAACCGGCGCGGCAGCGGGTGTGAACGGCTACTACGTGCTGCATCTGGATTATCCCGATCTGTCCGGAGCGGTGACCATCCCCGGCGCAGAGCCGGGCGTGATGGCACCCTATCAGGAGCGTCCGCAGGTGCATCCGCTGGAGCTGCATCTGCACTACGATCCAAAGCGCGACGGCGATCGCTACTTTCCGCTTTTGATGGCCGTGGGCACGACGCCGCAGACGGCCACCAACGCTGCGCTGGGCCAGACGCTGGCCGAGCTGAACGCACGCATCCCCGCGCTCTACGCGAGCGAGCAGGCTGCGTATCAGTCAGTGCTGAAGACGGCGACGCGCATTGAGACACCAGACGCGACGCTCAATCGTGCCTTTCGCTGGGCAGATGTCTCGATCGAGCAACTGAAGGCGCACGGCTACGACGCAATTCCGGGAGACGGCGAAACGGCGCTGGTGGCCGGCTACTACGAAAGCGGCGACTCGGCGCGGCCAGGCTTTGGCTGGTTCTTTGGCCGCGACGCGCTTTATACGCTTTATGCCGTGGATGCGATGGGAGATTTCGCACTCACGCGCGATGAGTTGGATTTCCTGGCTGCGCGGCAGCGGACCGATGGCAAGATCATGCACGAGTATTCGCAGACGGCTTATGACCCGGATGTGCGCTGGCGCAGTTTTCCGTATATGTATGCCGCTGCCGACGCCACGCCGCTTTTTCTGCTGGCGGTGCGGGATTATCTGCGCAGCTCGGGCGATGTTGCCTGGGTGCGCGCGCACCGCAGCGTGATCGAAAAGGCGTGGGTGTTTGAAACCGCTCCGACATCGGATACGGATCACGACGGAATCTATGACAACTCGCAGGGCACAGGATGGGTTGAAAGCTGGCCCGGCGGCATGCCACATCAGGAGGTGTATCTGGCGCTGCTGGACGAAGAAGCCAGCGTGGCCTATAGCAAGCTTGCAGAGACGCTGGGCGATGCAGAAGCTGCAAAGCAAGCGGCTGCGCGAGCGCATGCCATCCACGCGACTCTTGAGCGCGAATATGCCGACGCGGACAAGGGATGCTATGACTTCAGCCACGGCATGGACGGCAAGCCGGACCGCACGCGCACTGTGTATCCATCTGTCGCATGGTGGGATCAAACGGCATCCGCAAACACGCTGGCTCCGCTGACGCATGCGACGTCCTGCCTGCAGGAGTTCGCCGCTCATACGCTGGAGACGGACTGGGGATTGCGCGATGTCGCCTCCGATGAGCCGATCTTCAATGGCATGAGCTATCACCAGGGGTCGGTATGGCCACTGTTTACAGGTTGGGCTGCGCTCGCCGAGTATCGCGGCGGTCAGCCACTGGCCGGGGAACAGATGCTGATGCAGAATATCCATCTCACCTGGGCGTCGGACCTGGGCGCTGTTACGGAGCTGCTCTCAGGCGATACCTATGTCCCCTTTGGCCGCTCGACGAGCCACCAGTTGTGGTCGAGCACGATGGTCATCGAGCCTGTGCTGCGCGGCATGTTCGGCATTACGCCGGAAGCGGCCGCAGATACGCTGACCATCAATCCACACCTGCCGGCGAATTGGGCGCGCGCTACCGTCGAGAACCTGCACCTGGGCGCGCACGTTGTGCGCGTCGAATATGAACGGCAAGCCGACGCCATGCGGGTGACGGCGACAGCCAGCGGCTCCGTGGCGGCTCCACGGCTGCGCAGCGATCTGCCGGGCGCACATTTCGTGAGTAAAAACCCTGCTTCCTTGTTGATTCCTTTGCCTGCGGTCGAGGTGGTCAATCCAGTCTTCGAGCTGCCCGAGGCAGGCGCGCGTTCCTCGGCACCTCGCGTACTCTCGGCTGCATACGCGGGCAATACACTGCGCCTGACGCTGGAAGCGCCTGCTGGCGCACAGGCTGATTATGCACTGGTACTGCGCCCAAAGATTCACCCTACAATTCAGACGCAGAGCGGAGCCGGGCAGGCAACTCTGGTAGCCGCAGACAATAGCATACGGCTCCTGCATGCGGCGTTTACCGGCGGCACGGGATGGGAGACCATGACCGTAACTCTGAGTTGGTAGTTGCAGCGCAGGATTGGTGCAACTGCGGCGAAGATGCGAGTGCTTCCCGATGCCCATCTACTCGATGGGCATCGCTTCTTTGGGCCGCGCGCCCGGCTTCTTCATCAGATATGCGATGGGAATGAGGCAGACGGTAAGGATGACCAGCATGTGAATGGTATCGATGTAGGCCAGAATCTGTGCCTGCTGGATCATCGATTCATAGAGCCTGCCTGCGGCATGCGTAGCCGCCCCGGCAGCAGAGTAACCCTTGGTTTGTAGCGTACTCACCAATCCGCCGCGCATCGACTGGTAAGGCGATGAAGAGGCTGTCGCATGCGCGGCGAGGTACTGCTGGTGAACCTGAGCACGACGCACCAGCATCGTGCTAATGAAGGACACACCGATGCTGCCACCAAGATTGCGGGCCAATGCCGTCAGACCGGAGACTTCATTGTTTTTCTCGCGCGGAACGCCGACAAAGGACATCACGCTGATGGGCACAAAGAGAAATGGCATGCCGAGCACCATGATGACGCGCCAGCTTGCCGCCGTCCAGAAGCTGATCCCAAGATAAAGGTCTGAGATGCGATAAACGCCGAAAGAGACCAGAGCAAATCCGAAACAGATCATCGCGCGTGGATCGACCTTCTGACCGATGAATCCCACGATGGGCAGCAACACAATCAGTACCAGTCCGCCTAGCGAGAGCACGGCTCCGGCCTGCGTGGCAGAGTAGCCCATCACTTCCTGCAAAAATTGCGGAATCATAACCGTGGTTGCGTACAGCGTGGCCCCGATGACGAGCATGACAAACTGCGTCGTGGCGAAGGTGCGATTCTTGTAGAGCCGCAGGTCGAGAATGGGGTGCTCGGCAGTGAGTTCTCGCCAGACAAAGGCGATGAAGCCGACCGCGGCAATCGTGGAGCAGACAATGATGAATCCAGAGGAGAACCAGTCTTTTTCCTGACCTTTGTCGAGCGTAATCTGCAAGGCTCCAATGGTGAGAGCAAGCAGGCCAAGACCAAAACCATCGACCGAACCAACTTTGTTGCGCATGCGTTTCAGGTAGGGTGGATCTTCAACGATGCGCGCACTGAGGAACAGCGAGATGATGCCGACAGGAATGTTGAGGAAGAATATCCAGCGCCAGGAGTAGTTGTCGGTGATCCAACCGCCGATGGTCGGCCCTATGGCCGGCGCGACGACAACGGCCATGCCGTAAAGCGCAAAGGCTACGCTGCGACGCTCCGGCGGAAAAGTGTCGGCCAGGATGGATCGCTCGCTGGGCTGAAGACCGCCGCCAGCCGCACCCTGAAGAATACGGAAAAAGACCAGCATGAAAAGCGAGTTGGCAAAGCCGCAACAAAGCGAAAAGATTGTAAAGAGTGCAACGCAAACCATATAGAAGCGCTTGCGTCCAAAGCGATTGGCGATCCAGCCACTGATGGGTAGAACGATTGCGTTCGAGACCAGATACGAGGTAAGCACCCAGGTGGCTTCATCGTAGCTGGCACCAAGTGCGCCGGCAATGTGGGGAAGAGCTACATTGGCAATCGACGAGTCGAGCGCCTCCATGAAGGTGGCCAGCGTGACCGTGAAAGCAACGACCCATGGATTGAAACGTGGCTTCCAGTGATCGTCGTGGATATCTGTGATGGTCTGCTGCATCCTTGATTCGCCGTCGGCAGTCGACTCCGCCATGAACGCTCCTGTCGGCTATTTTTGTGTACATGCAGAGCACGCCTACAGCAGAGCACTCTGTCGAGTTGAAAGATCGGAACAAGCTATCCCAGTTCGATGCGTGAAGATCGCGCAGGACGCAGAAATTAGAAAAGCGTACTTCAGTCCGCAGCAGATATGGAAGCAGCAGCATGAAGCATCTGAGTCATCTTGAGATAAATTGCATTGCTCCATCCGAAGCCGACCTCATTGGACTTGTAGCCTGTGAGAACGTGCACGGAGGAATTTCCCGAGACAACGTTATATTTTTCACGAATCGTCTTGTCCTGCGCGAAGCCGCGATCGATGGTTAAAGTAAATTTTTGCGCAATGCGCAGCGCATCCGCGTGA
>JAJZHE010000134.1 GCA_021804655.1 Acidobacteriota bacterium | reverse complement strand
AACCTGTGAATCGCAACAACCAGATGCGTCGCCCAAAACCGGGCGGCGCTTTTTGTTTTGCAAAAGGAGAATCTATGCAACCAGAATTTGTTCCTCGCCGCAGAGAAGAAGAGATCTTCGGCAATACTCCTGACAACAAGCCTTCGGGCGAGATTGCTGCCGAGATCGAAGCGGCAGCTAACCGCGGCTGGATTTCAGACTAACCCACTACCAAAAACTCCGCAGCGAAAACACTCGTGCTAGCATCGGTTCATGCCGCGCCCGACTTCAGCGCGGCCCGGATTCCAATACATTCTGTGTTTGACGAGAGGTTCCTGTGCAAATGGCTCACTCCTCGCGGATTTCTATTTTCTGCATGACCCTGATGGCGTCCTGCCTGGTAGCCTTTCCTGCGGCGATTCAGGCGCAGAGCGTGGCAAGCGCTGCTCCTGCTGAAAAAACGCAAACGGACCAGGCACATTTTGATCCGCGCGTGACCTTTGCGCCGCTGACGATGCCGGATCCGGTGAACCGATATCGCTCCAGCAATGGCGCGCCGGGGCCGGACTACTGGCAGAATCATGCCGATTATCAGATTCACGCGACGCTGGACACGGTGGCCAAACAGTTGCGCGGAAGCGAAGAGATTACGTACACGAATAACAGTCCGGATGTGCTGCCGAGTGTCTGGCTGCGCCTGGCACAGAACATCTATCGCCAGGATTCGCGGGCGCACATTGTGCTGAGCGGCTTGATGGGACGACGAGCACGCGCAAATGCGCAGACGGCATCAGGAAAACTGGAGCCGGAAAAGACATGGAGCGATGGATTTGTTTTTGACAGCGTGGAGATTGAGTCAGGCAAAACACGCGTGAAGGCCGACTATCTGATCAACGACACACGAATGCAGATCCGACTGCCGCAGCCTCTGCCTGGGCATGGCGGGCAACTGCGCATCCACATCGCGTATCACTATGAGATTCCGGGCGTGTGGGGCGGGCGGACATCGTGGGGAAAATCGGCGCAGGGTGAGATCTACGACATGGCGCAGTGGTATCCGCGCATGGCCGTTTACGACGATCTGCGCGGCTGGGATACGCTGCCCTATCTGGGCAGCGAGTTTTATCTGGAGTACGGGAACTTCGATTACTGGGTGACGGTGCCGTCGAATATGATTGTGGCCGGATCAGGGGAGCTGGTGAACTCCGCCGAGGTGCTGACGAAGACGGAGATGCAGCGGCTGGAGGCGGCGCGGCACAGCGACAAGACGATCTACATCCGCAAACCCGCGGAGGTGAACGACCCGGCGAGCAGGCCAAAGCAGGGCGGCACGCTGACGTGGCACTTTCACATGGATCAGACGCGCGATGTAGCCTGGAGCGCTTCGCCTGTTTTCGTGTGGGATGCGGCGCGGATGAATCTTCCAGATGGCAAAACGGCGCTGGCGATGAGCGTCTATCCGCCGGAGAGCGTGGGCGCGGATGCGTGGGATCGCTCGACCGAATATGTGAAGGATACAGTGGAGCGATTTTCGCGGCATTGGTATCCATATCCGTGGCCGTGCGCAATCAATGTGGCGGGATTTTCGACCGGCATGGAGTATCCCGGCATCGTCTTCGACGGTGTGCCGGACAAGGGAAAATTTCTCTTCTGGGTGACGGCGCATGAGATCGGCCATGACTGGTTCCCAATGATCGTGGGATCGAACGAGCGGCGTCATGCGTTCATGGATGAGGGGTTCAACACGTTCATCGATATCGAGGAGTCGGCAAAGTTCGACGGCGGCAAATTTGGGCCGAAGCGCGATTCGGAGTATTCGGCGGGCGGCGAGCCGGCGGATACGATTTTGAAGGTGCTGGACAACGCGGAGGCGCCGACGCTGATGATGCCAGCCGATGCGTATCCGTGGCAGCTTGGGCATCCGATCAGTTACTTCAAGGGGGCATATGGGATGGTTCTGCTGCGGGATCAGATTCTGGGGCAGCAGCGTTTCGACTGGGCGTTTCGCAAGTACATTCGCGACTGGGCCTATAAGCATCCGTCGCCTTCGGATTTTTTCCGCGAGATGGACAGCGAAGGCGGCGAAGAACTGGGATGGTTCTGGCGCGGCTGGTATCTGAACAACTGGAAGTACGACGTAGCGGTGGAAAAGATCGACGGCGATGCGGTCATGCTGAGCAATCGCGGCCAGCTTGTGCTGCCGACTCCGGTTGAGGTGAGCTTCGCCGACGGAACAAAGACGCGCTTCGTGCTGCCGGTGGAGACTTGGCTGAAGAGCGGGAGATATCAGTGGTCTGCGGAGAAGCCGATTGCAGCGGTAGTGGTCGATCCGGATCACCTACTTCCGGATGATGATCGCAGCAACAATCACGCTGTCGCGCAGTAGGCGGGCAGAGAGACGAAGAGATTTTTTCGCCTGCATATCTTTGAATATCTCTGGTAAAGTGAGGGGCATGTTCAGGAAGCTGATCTCTGCGTCTCCGCTGCTGGTTGCTGTCACCTTCGCCGCCATTGTCTTCACCGCCACGGGCATGGCGCAAACTGCAAAAACAAGCGCAGCATCGCCGCTGCGCGTCTTTGATCCATCGCTGGTGGATGCCACGGTGAATCCCTGTCAGGATTTTTTCCAGTACTCCTGTGGCAACTGGATGAAGAAGCATCCGTTGCCGGCAGATCGCTCGTACTATGGGCGATTCAGCGAGCTGTATGACCTGAACCTGAGCCATCTGCGCGGCATTCTGGAACAGGCGGAGACAGGAAAAGCGCGCACGCCGAACGAACAGAAGATTGGCGACGAGTATGCAAGCTGTATGGATGTGAAGGCGATCGACGCCACGGGGATGAAACCGCTGGAGCCGATGCTGCGGAAGATCGATGCAATGAAGAGCGCCGAAGAGTTGCCGGCGTTGGTGGGGGCGTTGCAGCGCATGGGCGTGCGCGTCTATTTCGACATGGGTGCGAGTCCGGATTATGCCGACTCCAGCCGCGAGATCGCCTTCTATGATGCGGGTGGCAAGGGATTGCCAGAGCGCGGATTCTATACGCGCACGGATGCCAAGTCGGCGGAGATTCGCAAGGAGTATGTGGCGCATATTACGAAGATGTTGACGCTGGCTGGCGAGCCTGCCGACCGGGCTGCGACGGATGCGGCGAAGGTGATGGCGTTGGAGACGAAGCTGGCTGAAGCATCGCTGACGGCAGTAGAAGAACGCGATCCCCAGGCGGAGAATCATCCCAGCGATGTGGCGACGCTGAGTGCGGAGATGACGCATTTTTCGCTGGCCGTCTATCTGAAGGCCGATGGCGCACCGGCGAGCGGCAAGATCAACGTGACGCAGCCCAAGTTCTATGCCGCGTTGAACGAACTGCTGGCGACGACGCCCATCGAGACCGAGCGTGCGTATCTGCGCTGGCATCTGCTGCATGCCTTTGCAGCGACGAGCCTGCCGGAGAGCTTTGAGCAGGAGAACTGGCACTTCTATGCGCACATTCTCGGCGGCGCAGAGAAGCAGCAGGAGCGATGGAAGACCTGCGTGAGCCGCGTGGACCACGAGATGGGCGATGCGCTGGGGCAGGTGTACGTGGCGCGATATTTTCCTCCATCCGACAAGCAGCGCACGCTGGAGCTAACCGAGGCGATCGAGCAGGCGATGGGCCAGGACATTCAAAGCCTGGACTGGATGAGCGCGGCGACCAAAGCACAGGCGATGATCAAGCTCCATGGGGTGATGAACAAGATCGGCTATCCGGACAAGTGGAAGAGCTATCGGACGCTGACGATCGTGAAGGGCGACGCGGTGGGCAACCAGGAGCGCGTAAGCGAGTACAAGACGGCGCGCGACCTGGCGAAGATTGGCAAGCCGGTGGACCGCGAGGAGTGGCAGATGACGCCGCCGACGGTGAACGCCTACTACGATCCGCAGGAGAACAACGTCAACTTTCCCGCTGGATATCTGCAACCGCCGTTCTTCAGCGGCAAAGAGGGTGACGCAGCGAACTATGGCGACATGGGTTCGACAATCGGCCACGAACTGACCCATGGCTTTGACGATGAAGGCCGCCAGTTTGACGCCACCGGCAACCTGAAGGACTGGTGGACAAAGGGCGACGAGGAGCGGTTCACCGCGCGCGCCGCGTGCATGGTGAAGCAGTATGACGCGATCGAGGTGGTGCCGGGCGTGCATCTGAACGGCAAGCTGACGCTGGGTGAGAATCTGGCCGATCTGGGCGGGCTGCGGCTGGCGCTGATGGCGTGGCTGCAAAAGGCGGACGCGGCGCACGTGGAGATGGCGGCGAAGAGGGATGGCTACACGCCGGAGCAGCGCTTCTGGATCGCCTATGCGCAGCAGTGGTGCTCGGAGACGCGACCCGAGGCCCTGCGCACACAGGCGCAGACCGATCCGCATGCGCCGGACAAGTATCGGACGAACACGATCCTGCAGGATATGCCGGAGTTTGCCAAGAGCTTCTCCTGCAAGCAGGGGGATGCAATGGTGATTGCGCAGCCGTGTCGCATCTGGTGAGCATGCAGGCGCGCGCAAAAAGCAGAAGGCCCGCCGCGATGGCGGGCCTTCTGCTTTGGAGCGTGACCGCGGCTACGCTTTGCCGATGACTTCGGCGAGCTTGGCGCCGATGTCGGCTGGCGAAACGACGACGTGAATGCCGGCCTCGCGCATCGCCTTCATCTTTTCCGCAGCCGTGCCCTGTCCGCCGGAGATGATGGCTCCGGCATGACCCATGCGGCGGCCCGGCGGCGCCGTCTGGCCGGCGATGAAGCCGACGACGGGCTTTTTCACATGCTCTTTGACGTAGGCCGCAGCGGCTTCTTCCGCGGAGCCGCCGATCTCGCCGATCATGATGATGGCCTCGGTGTCGGGGTCTTCGTTGAGCAGTTTCAGCGCGTCGATGTGCGTGGTGCCGATGATGGGGTCGCCGCCGATGCCAATCGCGGTGGACTGGCCGATGCCGCGCTGCGTGAGTTGGTGGACGGCCTCATAGGTGAGCGTGCCCGACTTCGACACAATCCCCACCGAGCCTTCGAGATGAATCCGCGCTGGCATGATGCCGATCTTGGCCTTGCCCGGCGAGATGACCCCGGGACAGTTGGGGCCGATCAGCCGCGACTTCGAGCCTTTGATCTTGCTCCACACCTTGACCATGTCGAGCGTCGGAATACCTTCGGTGATGCAGACGATCAGCGGCAGTCCGGCGTCCTCGGCTTCCAGAATGGCGTCTGCTGCGAACGGCGGCGGAACGAAGATGACCGTGGCGTTAGCGCCGGTCTTTTCCACGGCCTCAGCGACGGTGTTGAAGACGGGCCAGCCCTCATGGGTGCTGCCGCCTTTGCCGGGCGTGACGCCGCCGACGACCTGGGTGCCGTATTCGGCAGCGCCTTTGGCGTGGAAGGTGCCTTCCTTGCCGGTGATGCCCTGAACGATGAGACGAGTATTTTTATCGACCAAAACTGACATCTTAGGCCCCCGCTTTCGCTGCTGCAACGACGAGATCGGCAGCTTCTTTCATGGTTGCGCCTACCTGAAAGTTGAGGCCGGATTCCTGAAGAATCTTGCGGCCTTCTTCAACGTTGGTGCCTTCCAGACGCAGGACGATGGGGATGCTGACGGAGAGTTTGCGTGCGGCGGCGACCACGCCGGTGGCCAGTCGATCGACGCGCAGGATGCCGCCGAAGATGTTGATGAAGATGGCTTTGACGTTCTTGTCGGAGAGCAGAATCTCGAAGGCGTGCTCGATCTGCTCCTGGGTGGCGCCGCCGCCTACGTCGAGAAAGTTCGCCGGGCTGCCGCCGGCATACTGGATGATGTCCATGGTGGCCATGGCCAGGCCGGCACCATTCACCATGCAGGCGATGGAGCCGTCGAGCTTGATGTAGTTGAGCGAGTATTTGCTGGCTTCCACTTCAAGCGGGTCTTCTTCGGCCACGTCTCGCAGCGCCTTCACCTCAGGATGACGGAAGAGCGCATTGTCGTCGAAGGTCATCTTGGCGTCGAGCGCGAAGAGCTTGTCGTCACTCGTGGTGATGAAAGGGTTGATTTCGAGCAGCGAAGCATCGGACTCGACGAAAGCCTTGTAAAGGCTTTGGAAGAAAGCGACGGCCTGGTTGACCTGCGTCGGCTTCAGCCCCAGCGCGAAGGCAAGCTTGCGCCCCTGATAGGCGGCGAGGCCGACGGCCGGGTCGATCACTTCCTTGATGATTGCCTCGGGATCTTTGGCTGCAACCTCTTCAATCTCCATGCCGCCGGACTGCGAGGCCATGAAGACGAATTTGCCGATGGCGCGGTCGAGGACGATGCCCAGATACAGCTCGCGCTCGATGGCTGCGGTCTCTTCGATCAGCAGGCGCTGCACCTTCTGTCCGGCGGGGCCGGTCTGGTGGGTCACAAGCTGCATGCCAAGGATGTTTTTGGCGTGGGTCTCAGCGTCCGGGAGGGTGCGTGCGACCTTGACGCCGCCGCCTTTGCCGCGTCCTCCGGCGTGAATCTGCGCCTTGACCACGATGCCCGTGGCTCCATTGGCCAGCAGGGTTCTGGCAGCTTCCACTGCTTCCGGCAGCGTATTCGCCACCTCACCCCGCGGTACGGGAACGCCGTACTTGGCGAGAATTGCCTTTGCCTGATACTCGTGTATCTTCATAAATGCTGAGATGCGCTCTCTTGCGCCAGGGAAGATTCCGCTGTCCCGGAAGGTTTCGGAGTGCGGTACGGGGTGACGGAGCGGTGCGTGCCTGTCGCGCCTTCATCGTATCGGACGAGGCAACGGGCGGGCAAACGTGCGTATCAACCAGTGCGCTGCGGAAGTGCGTGGCGGGAATCTCGCGATGCGGCCAGATGCACCGTAAAGGTACGCCGCAAAAAGGATGGCGAATTTGTCGTTGGTGAAGGAACTGCTGAAGCCGGTGGCCGAGGAGGGCGCGGCGTTGACCCGCGACCAGGCGCGAGCCGTGCTGGTGGAGATGCTGGATGGCCGTGCGACCGAACTGGAAGCCGCAGCGCTGCTGACGGCGCTGGCCACGCGCGGGGAACTGGCGCCGGAGTTGGCTGGATTTGTGGAAGAGATGCGCGCGCGGGCGACGGAGATTCCGTTGACCGAGGAGGAGCGCGCGTCGATTGTGGATACCTGCGGAACGGGTGGGGGTGGTCCGCAGACCTTCAATATTTCCACAGGAGCGGCACTGGTGGCGGCGGCTGCCGGAGCGCGTGTGGCCAAGCACGGCAATCGCGCGGTCACCTCGCGGTGCGGCTCGGCGGACGTGCTGGAGGCGCTGGGTGTGCCGATTACGCTGGAGCCGAAGCTGGCCGTGGAGTGCCTGCGCGAGACGGGATTTGTCTTTCTGCATGCGCCCATGCTGCATCCCGCGATGAAAGCCGTTGCCGGGTTGCGGCGTGCGCTGGGCTTTCGCACGATCTTCAATTTGTGTGGACCGCTGACCAATCCGGCAGGCGCGCGGACGCAGGTGATTGGCGTGCTGGCTCCCAGTCGGACTCTGCTGGTGGCGCGCACGCTGCTGGAGCTGAAGACGACGCGCCACGCCTTTGTTGTCCACGGAACAGACGGGCTGGACGAGCTGACGACAACCGGCGAGTCCGTGACGGTGCGCGTGGAGCCGGGTGCCGATCCGGCGATGAAGGCGGCAAAGATAACACCCGAGATGGTCGGACTGGAGCGCCGCAGCCTGGAGGAGTTATCGGGCGGCGACGCCGAGGCCAATGCCGCGATCCTCTATGACATTCTTACCGGGATTCCCGGCCCCAGGCGGGAGATTGTGCTG
>JAJZHE010000133.1 GCA_021804655.1 Acidobacteriota bacterium | reverse complement strand
TGAAAACACGCAGTGGCAGCAAGGGCTTTCGTCGTCGATCCGGCTGGGCATGGATCATCTTCGCGCGTGGCCGGATTGTGATGGCGCATTGCTGATGACCTGCGACCAGCCCCACATTACCGCGGCTCATCTGCACGCGCTGCTCAGCACCTTTGATGCGCACCAGCGCCAATGCCTCGTTGCTTCCGGTTACGGTGCAATCGTGGGCATTCCCGCCGTCTTTCCACGAGCTTTATTTCCTGCGCTCAGCGTTTTGACCGGCGACGAAGGCGCGCGTTCGCTGCTGCGCAGCGCCACGGGGCCAGCACCAGTTGTCGTGCCCTGCGAAGCGGCGTCCCTTGACATCGACACCCCCGACGATGAGGCGCAACTTGCCCAGTGGAGCCGTTCCGGAAACGAATTCTGACCTCGCGTCCAGTCGCTCGCAGACGGCCAGGACTCGCCGTCGATTGCACCGGATCACAAACCTCCAGCTTCTGCTGCTGAACCACTATCAAATTGTCCCGTCTTCTCTGTATCCTGTGAAGAGCGATGCAAGTCAAAATCCTGAGTTTCGGCATTCTGAAAAATGTATTTCCCGCAGCGACGATCACGCTGGATGCAAGTGCAACCGTCGCCGACCTGCTGGCTGTTTTGCGGCGCGATCTTGCCGCGCGTCATCTGGAGGAAAAACTGCTGCAGGGCATCGCCGTCAGCGTCAACGCCGCGTACGCGCAGGCCAGTCATCCGTTGCAGGACGGCGATGAAGTTGGTCTGCTTCCTCCAGTCTCCGGCGGCACTTCCTCGCCCGTCGCTGCGATCACAACTTATCTGACGCGTGAGCCGATTCCGACCGCCGCGCTGATCGATGCCATCCGGCATCCGAGCGATGGAGCCATCACTTCGTTTGACGGAGTGGTGCGCGACCACACGCGCTCACGGCGCACACTTTTTCTGGATTACGAAGCCTATGAAGAGATGGCTGCCGCACAGATGCGTCAGCTTGCCGAGCAGGCCGTCGAGCGCTTCCAGGTGCGCGCCGTCACGCTCGTCCATCGGCTGGGACACCTGTTGATCGGCGAGACTTCCGTGCTGATCGTGGTTGCTTCGGCCCATCGAGCGCCGGCTCTCGATGCCTGTCGCTGGCTCATCGATACGCTCAAACGCACCGTTCCCATCTGGAAAAAAGAGACGTTTGAAGACGGCGCAGTCTGGGCCGACGGCGAGCCGTTTCCGGAGGAAATCGCACTGGAAGATGCAGCGCTTCTGCCGTTGAAAACGGAGCCTACGCAGTGAATCCGCAGCGCGCGGCAGCAGCGCTTGCGATTGCCTGCGCTGTCGCTGCTCCTTTTGTTTTCGCGCAGTCCGCCAGCAATTTGTCCGCCACCGACAAGGATGCGTCTGTGCCCACCCTGCACCTCGATGTGCGTCTGGTCAACGTGCTCACCAGCGTGACGGATGCAGATGGCGCTCCGGTCGGCGGCCTCAGGCGGCAGGACTTCGCCATTGATGACGATGGCCAGCCGCAGAAGATTGCGCTCTTTGAGCGGCAAACCAATCGCCCGCTGAATCTGGTACTGGCGCTGGACACCAGCGGCAGCGTACGCAAAGATCTGGACGCTGAACGCGCTGCGGCGCGCCGTTTTGCGCGCTCCATTCTGCGCCCGCAGGACAGCATGAGCCTGATCGAGTTTGCCTCCGATGTGCATCAGGTCGTCCCGTTCACCAGCAACGTGAAGGCAATCGAACACGGACTGAACACACTGCACAGTGGGGCGGCGACAGCGCTCTATGAGGCCATCGAAAAAGCATCCCAAAGCCTGGCTTCACGCGATGGGCGCAAGGTGCTTGTGCTCGTGACCGACGGAGGCGACACGGCCGACACCGTCACCTATCGTCAGGCTCTGGAAGCTGCCCTGCGCGCGGATGTCATGGTCTACGCGCTCATTGATGTTCCTATTGAGGCCAGCGCAGGGCGCGACCTCGGCGGCGAACACGCGCTCATCACGCTCTCCGGACAGACCGGCGGGCGCTATTTCTATCTCGACCAGATTGGAGCCGATGCTTCCTTCAGTAAAATCTCCGAAGACCTGCGCACACAGTACCTGATTGGCTATTACCCGACACGGCAAAAGGATGCTGATCGCTTCCACCGCATCACAGTGAGTATTCCTCGCATCGGCGGCGGCACATTTCAGCTTCGCTATCGCACCGGCTATTATGCTGCTAGCAGACCCTGAATCTTACATCGCAGGAATCGGGCACCTTGGCGGGCAAGTGCTTGCCAGCGCCATACAACCCTGATCGCTTGCTCTGCTTCACACAGATAGCATCCTTTATGACTCCTTTTCGCAATCTTCGCGCATCCCACAACACGCCGCCGGGCGAAACCGGGCAGGAGCAGCTCTACCTGCGTTCGCTCAGCACACGCCAGATCGCCGTGACGGTTTTGCTGCGCGACGGAGATTCGGTCACCGGATGGATTGAATACTTCGACGATGGCATGATCCGTCTGACGCGCGAAAATCAACCCAATCTCTTCATCTATAAACATCAGATCCGCACCATCACAGAAACCACGCATCGTCGCCCGTCAGTCTCGGCTGCAAGCGTGCCGGGGGAGATTTGAGCTTGCAATTGCCAGAGCAGGTGAGTTTCACCTGGGTCCACGCCGCGGCAGAGATTGCCGTGGACGCCGGCAACCAGTTGCGCACGTTTTTCCAGGCTGGCGTCGCCACCGAGTACAAAGGTGAAGTGGACCTGGTTACAATCGCGGATCGAACGGTAGAAACATCTCTGCGCCAGGCGCTGGCGAAGAGATTTCCGCAGCATGGAATCTTCGGCGAGGAAGGCACGCGCGACCGGCTCGATGCAGCGTTTCGCTGGTATGTGGACCCGCTCGACGGCACCACGAACTTTGCCCATGGATTTCCGCATTTCTGCGTTTCGCTCGGCCTCGAAGAGCGAAGCTCGGGTCTTGCTGACGATGCCGACGGTCTTCTGGTTGCCGCCGTCATCTACGACCCCATGCGCGACGAACTGTTTGTGGCGGAGCGCGGAAAAGGTGCGTGGCTCAACGGCAAACCCATCGCCGTCTCGCCCGCGGAGCATCTGGCGGAATCGCTCATCGCCACCGGATTTCCCAGCCGCAAGCGTCACGCCAATCCGAACATTCACTTCTATCACGAGTTCACGTTGCGTTCGCATGGGGTGCGTCGTGCTGGTTCGGCTGCGCTGGACCTGGCGTATGTCGCTGCCGGACGCCTCGAAGCATTCTGGGAGTTTCATCTCAATCCCTGGGATACGGCTGCGGGATTTTTGCTGGTGACGGAAGCAGGCGGCAGGGTCAGCGTCTTTGACGGTGGTCCGATCGAGTTGAACAGCAGGGAAGTGCTGGCCAGTAATGGCCATATTCATGAGGAACTGCTGGAGACATTCGACGCTCTTTTTGCCGGGCGCGATCTCGACCCGATCCCGACTCCGGCGCAGTATGCCGCGCGTCGCAACGCGGCGAAGCTGGCAGGTCTCACGAAGTGAGAATGGAAAGAATTCCGTTTTGAGAAGCTGTTTTTAACCCATCTGTCTTGTGTGCTACTATTTGGCTGGCAGATTAACTCCACGGAGAGATTACGTTATGGCATACGTCATTGCAGAACCCTGTATCGGCACCAAGGACACCGCCTGTGTAGACGCCTGTCCAGTCGATTGCATCCACCCTAAAAAAGACGAAGGACAGCACGGCGAAGCCGATCAGCTTTTCATCGATCCGGTCGAGTGCATTGATTGCGGCGCCTGCGTTCCGGCGTGCCCTGTTTCGGCCATCTTCGCTGCGGACGATCTGCCAGAGAAGTGGTCGCACTTTGCACAAAAAAACGCAGAGCATTTCGGCAGATAATCTCCACCCCGAAACTTTCATTCCAGCATTACGAGTTTCTGATGGAACTCAACGGCGTGCGGCCTCTTCAGGTTGTGCGCCGTTCACTTTTCCTGCCGTAACACTGCCCACGATGCGCGAGGAGCAACCGTGCAGCTTTCCAGCGATGCCGTGATTTTGCGCGTGTGGCCAGTGAATGAAGCGGATCTGATCGTCAGTTTCCTCACGCGCGATTTTGGCAAGCTGAAGGGCGTGGCCAAATCCGCGCTCAAAAGCCGCCGGCGCTTTGGCGGCACACTGGAGATCATGACAGAGGTGCGCGCTACCTTTGTCGATCGCCCTCGACAGGAACTGGTTCGCATCGATCACTTCGATCTGATTGCTTCGCCGCTGCGCTCTCCCGTTGATTATGCGCGGATGACGACGCTCAGTTTTTTCGCCGAGGTCACCGAGCAGGCGCTGCCGGATCGCAATCCCGAGGAGGTGACGTTTCGTCTGCTCTCCGCGGTTCTGGATCATTGTGCAAGGGGCCAAATCTGGCTGCCTGTCACCTATTTTTCGCTTTGGATGACGCGCCTGATGGGCTGGCTCCCTGACCTGAATCTCTGCGCCGTTTGCTCGTCCTCATTGCTGGATTCCGGAGCGTGGTTTCATCCCTCCGCCGATGGCTTGCGTTGCCGATCGCACGCCATGCCAGCCAGCGCGTCGCTTGCGCTGGAGTCGCTGCAACTGGCCCGGCGCATGATCCGCGCTCCCATTGCGGAGTTTGCTGCGCAGCCGTGGACGGCGCAGAGCGCTGCCGATCTGCGCCGATTTTCCATCCAAGCACTGGAGCGTCATCTGGAACGCCGCCTGCGCACCGCTGAGGCATTGCGCAGGCTCGCCACCGGCGCTGTGTCGTCGGCCGAGCTTCGCTCATGACTACGTTAAAATGAGTTCAATCTACTCGTGGTGAAAAGCCTCCGTATGCCTGCATCGAATTCGCCCTCCGCTTCCGGCAGTCATGCCGACTCTGCTCAGCCCGCAGTTCCGCTCACCTTTCAGGAACTGCTCTTTCGGCTGCAAACCTTCTGGGCATCGCGCGGCTGCGTTCTGCAGCAACCGTATGACGTCGAGGTTGGTGCTGGCACCATGGCGCCCGAAACCTTTTTACGTGTCCTCGGTCCGCGCCCCTATCGCGTTGGATACGCGCAGCCTTCGCGCCGTCCCGCCGATGGTCGTTACGGTGAAAATCCCAATCGGCTCTTCAAGCACACACAATTCCAACTCATCCTGAAGCCGCCACCACCCAACGTGCAGGAGCTATATCTCGAATCGCTCGCGGCCATCGGCATCGACCTTCGCCGGCACGACCTCAAGTTTGAAGAAGACAACTGGGAGTCGCCTACACTCGGTGCCTGGGGCATCGGCTGGCAGGTCATGCTCGATGGATTGGAGATTACCCAGTTCACGTATTTTCAGCAGTGTGGCGGCATCGATCTCGATCCCATCACGGCGGAGATCACCTACGGCCTGGAGCGCATTGCAGCCTTTCTGCAGGATGTCGATTCCATCTATGACATCGTCTGGATGCGCGACCCTGCCACTGGCCACGCCATCCGCTACGGCGAGATTCGTCTCGAAGACGAGTTACAGTTCTCCGTCTACAACTTTGAATACGCGGACGTAGAAAAGCTCTGGGAGCATCTTCGGCTCTATGAGGCTGAGTGTCAGGCGCTGATTGACGGAGCGCAGGCGTTCGCCGCGCTCACTGACGCCGCGCAGATTCGCCGTTATCCGTTGCTCAGCGCCTTTGATCTCTGCCTCAAGTGCTCGCATCTCTTCAATCTTCTGGATGCGCGCGGAGCCATCTCGGTTACGGAAAGAGTCGGCGTCATCGCCAGAATTCGCGCTCTCGCCGTCGGCGTGGCGCGGGCCTATACCAGCCAGCAAACGGCTGCCGAGAAAGTGACTGCCGATGCCTGATTTCCTGTTTGAGATTGGACTCGAAGAAATTCCTGCGCGGATGCTTGCCGCCGCCGAGCGTGAACTTGCCACCCGCGTTGAAGCGCTGCTGCGCGAACATCGCCTGCTTGACCAGACCGACGCGACCTTCCACGTCATCTCATTCTCCACGCCGCGTCGGCTTGCCGTTCTGGTCTCCGGCGTCATCGCACACCAGCCCGATCTTGAAGAAGAAGTCGTCGGGCCATCGTGGAAGATCGCCTGGCAACAGGATTCATTTTCGCCCGCTGCAATCGCTTTCGCCCGCAAGATTGCAGTCTCCACGGACGCGTTGCGCAAAATTGCAACGCCGAAGGGTGAATATGTCGGTGCAACCGTACTGCGCAAAGGCGAAGCCGCTTCGGCAATTCTTGCTGCTGAGTTGCCTGCCTGCGTCGGCGGCCTCCCCTGGCCCAAAAACATGTATTGGCGCGAAGGTAAGCCGGAGCGTTTCGTGCGCCCCGTGCGCTGGCTCGTCGCGCTCCTTGATGCGGAGATCGTCCCCTTCGTCTTTGCCGGTCAAACGGCTGCGGCCCTCAGTCGCGGACATCGCATTCTCCACGGCGATGCGCCGGTCGTCCTGCACCATGCCACGGAGTACGCCGAACGTCTGCGTCAGGCTTTTGTCCTTGTCGATTCCGCCGACCGTCGTCACATCATCCGCAAAGCGCTGGATCGCGTCACGCGGCTCATTCCCGATGCGCGCTGGCGCGAGGATGCAGAACTGATTGAAACCGTCGTCCATCTCACCGAATGGCCAACTGTTCTCGCCGGCTCGTTTGAAGCCGAGTATCTGGCGTTGCCCCAGGAAGTCCTCGTCACCGTCATGCGTGACCATCAGAAATACTTCGCCGTCGAAGACGCCCGTGGTGCTCTGCTCCCTCACTTTCTCACTGTGCTGAATACTGAAGTGGACGAAGCAGGGCAGGCGATCATTCGCCACGGCAACGAACGCGTGCTGCGTTCGCGCTTCAAGGATGCGCAATTCTTCTGGAGTGCTGACCAGAAAACGCCGCTCACCGAGCGCGTGGAACTGCTGCGCGCCGTCACGTTTCAGAAAGAACTGGGAAGCTATTTCTGGAAGACGGAACAGAATCTGCGCATCGCCGAGATCGTCAGCAAAATGTTGCAAAGCCGCGGCAAAGTTCTCAATCATGCTGCGCTGTTGCAGGCTGTCCTGCTGGCGAAAACCGATCTGACCGCGGAACTTGTCAAGGAATTTACCGAATTGCAGGGCATCGTCGGCGGACTCTACGCGCGCACTCAGGGATTGGGCGAAACTGTAGCCGCAGCCATCTACGCGCAATACACACCGGCTTCCATGGAAGATACACTTCCAGCCGCCATCGAGGCGCAGATTCTCGGCCTTGTCGATCGCATTCAGACCATCGCAGCGATGTTTTCCATCGGCAACATTCCCTCCGGCTCACGCGATCCGTTTGCCTTGCGCCGCGCCGGCAATGCCATCGTTCGCATTTTGGCTGAGTCGGCTTTGCCTCTGTATTTGAGCGAGTTGGTCGAGGCTGCCGGACAGGCCCAGACCGCAGTTGCAGGCTTTCTTCGCGAGCGTCTCAGCTTCTATCTCAAAGAAACACGCGGCTTCAGCTATGACGTTATCGCCGCCGTTCTTGCTGCGGATGCCGACGATGTTCCGGATGCGTGCGCGCGCTGCGAGGCGCTCTCTGCCGTGCGTGGCTCACAGAATTTTATGGCAGTCGCTGCCGCCTACAAACGCATTCGGAACATTCTCGATCAGGCAAAGCAGTCCGGAGATGAATGGTCCGCTGCTCACAATGCTTTGCTTGTTGAGTCAGAAGAGCAGGCGCTGCTTGCTGCCTCCGTGCAACTTGCCGAGCAGGTGCGTTCACTGCGTCTCCGGCACGAGTATCGGCAGGCGCTGGAGGCGATAGCTGACCTTGCTCCAGTGGTCGATGCCTTCTTCGCAAAGATTATGATCATGGCTCCGCAACAGGAGCTTC
>JAJZHE010000019.1 GCA_021804655.1 Acidobacteriota bacterium | reverse complement strand
TTTCGCTCGCGGCGCTTTGCCTCGGTCGTGGCCGAGGCCGAGCAACTGGTGCGGCAGGGCGTGCGCGAGATTACGTTGATCGGACAGGACACGACCTGCTATGGCGAAGACCTGGGCATGAAGGACGGGCTGGCTGATCTGCTGGATGCGCTGGCGCGGATTGAGGGGTTGGTCTGGCTGCGTTTTCTCTATGCCTATCCAAACAAGGTGACGACGAAACTGCTGGAGACGATTGCGCGCCACGACAATATCGCCAAATACCTCGACGTTCCGCTTCAGCACGCCTCAGCCAGCGTGCTGAAGCGGATGAAGCGCGGCGGCAACGGCGAAATTTTTCTGAAGATGATCGAAAAAGCCCGACGCCTGATTCCAGGACTGGTGGTGCGCACGACCTTTATTGTGGGATTTCCGGGCGAAACTGCGGAAGAGTTCGCCGAACTGGAGGCATTTGTCCGCGCAGCGAAGCTGGACTGGATGGGAGCTTTCAGCTACTCCGATGAGGAGGGTTCGGCGGCGCATGGACTGGAGTCCAAAGTGCCGAAGCGAACGATCGAGGCGCGGCGCAAACGGTTGATGAAGAGGCAGCAGGCGATCAGCGCAGAGCGGCAGGCGCAGTGGATTGGACGGCGCATGCCATTGCTGGTGGAGGGCGTGAGTGAAGAGTCTGACCTGCTGTGGCAGGGACGAACGCTGCTGCACGCGCCGGAGATCGATGGCAAGGTGTTGATTAACGATTTTGGCCCACACGAGACGCTGGTGCCGGGCAACTTCTATGAGTGCGAGATCACGGAATCACACCACTACGATGTGGTGGCGCGGATTGTTGCCTGAGCACGGATGAGCAGACTCTGCACACAGACACGACACAGGAATCGAGGCAATGACAGAAACAAAAACGAACTCAAGGCGCGCGAAGGCTCTGCGCTGCCCCACCTGCGCAATGCCTGTCACGGCAAAAGGCGAGGATTTCCCGTTTTGCAGCGACCGCTGCCGCAAGATCGACCTGGGCAAGTGGTCGATGGGAGTCTATCGCGTCAGCTCTCCGGTGCTGGACCCGGAGTTGCTGGAAGAGTTGGAAGGAAACGGCGAACGCAATGAATGATGGCGGCAAGGTGAAGCTGCGCGAGCTGCGCGGGATGCACGTGACAGGATGGGCGTGGACAGTGGCGACCTTCTGCGGTGCGGGTTTTATGCACCCTGGGCCGGGGACGTGGGGATCGGTGGCGGCGGCGGTGATCTATGGCGCTCTGGTGGCGCTGCTGCGTCCTGCTCCGGCGGCACTACTGATCGCAACGCTCGCTGCTTTGGCGGTTACGGTGGCGGCGGGCATTCCAGCAGCAACGCTGGCAGCCCGAGAGAGCGGAAGCGAAGATCCTGGATTTGTCGTGATCGACGAAGTAGCGGGAATGTGGATTGCACTGCTGCCGACTGCGGCGCATCCAACCTGGAAGTCGGTGCTGGCCGCGTTGATTTTCTTTCGCCTCTTTGACATCTGGAAGCCGTTTCCCGTGCATCAACTGGAGAAGCTGCCGGAAGGCTGGGGAATCGTCTGCGACGATCTGGCAGCCGGGCTGTATGCTGGAATTTGCGTCCTGATTCTGATGCACTGGATACGGTAACTGAATCCGGTCATCGGCGGGCGAATCGACTCTATGCCAACTGCACGTACACGCATCACAAACCATCCGACGATCGAACAGACCTCCCCTGCCATGGCGCTGCCGGGCGCGGAGATCGCTTTGCTGGGCAGTTCGTTGGGGGCGACCGCCGCGCATCTGCCTACCGTGACGGTCGGCGGTCAGGCGGCACAACTGGTAATGAGCCGCACCGACAGGATCGTTGCGCGGCTGCCGGAGCAGGCGCGAACCGGCATGGTGGAGGTGGTGCGCGATGGCGAGCGCAGCGATCCAATTCCGATCATCGTCGCGCGACAGCTCTCGGATGGGCTGCATCCGGTAACAAGCCCGGTGGTCAGCCGCTCCGGCATGATCTATACCACGATCTCAGGGCCTCGCGGCAAGCAGACGCCTGTGTCCATCGTGCGTATCAGCCCGGATGGCGAAGGCACTCCGTTTGTGAGCGGCATTCTGAACGCGACCGGGCTGGCGATTCATCCCGAAGGCGATCTGTTTGTCTCTTCGCGCGCCGAAGGAACGATCTATCGCATCGACGGGGGAGGCGATGCAGTGAGCTACGCCGACGGCATGGGAGTGGCGACGGGAATCGCCTTTGACGAGGAAGGCAATCTCTTTGTGGGAGATCGCTCAGGTACGATCTTCAAGATTGCGCCGGGACACAGCGAACGAGACAAAAGAGTTTTTGTTTTTGCCACATTGGAGCCAAGTTTTGCGGCATATCATCTGGCGACAGGTCCGGACGGAACGCTGTTTGTGACGGCACCGACACTCACTTCGCATGACGCTGTATGGGCGATCGACCGCGACGGGGCGGTGCGAGCGTGGTATCGCGGCCTGGGACGTCCACAGGGTTTGGCCGTCGATGGAGAAGCAAACGTGTATGTGACGGCTTCCCTGGCCGGACAGCGCGGGCTGGTACGGATCGATCCGGATGGGCATGCGGAGGTCGTGGTGGCTGGGCATACTGTCGTCGGTGTTGCATTTTCGCCTCTGGGATCGACAATCCTGACGACAAACGACGCGGTGTATGAAGTGGAACTGGGTGTGACCAACGCTCCAAACTGAGCGAAGCGGAGTGCCGCAGCGCCTGCTCTGCACGCAGATTTTTCTCGGCGCAAAACGCCGCCTGGGATGAACCATGAATTGTGAGATTATCGCCGTTGGATCGGAGTTGCTGACTCCCTGGCGGCAAGACACAAACTCTCTGTTTCTGACCGAAGAGCTGAACGCCGTGGGCGTCTCGGTGCGCTTCAAGACAATTGTCGGGGATCGCAGAACGGATCTGGCGGGCGCAGTGCGCACGGCACTGACCCGTGCGGACATTCTGATTGTGATGGGCGGTCTTGGTCCCACGGAAGACGACCTGAGCCGCGAGTCCGTAGCTGAAGCGTTGGGCGTGACGTTGCGGCGTGACGGCAGCCTGGTGGCCGCGCTGAGCGCGCGATTTGCCGCGCGACGCATGACGATGACCGACAACAACCTGAAACAGGCAGATGTGATGGAAGGCGCAGAGGTGCTGGTAAACCCGAACGGCACCGCACCAGGGCAATGGATCGATACGGAATGGGATGGATTTCGCAAGCTGGTGATGCTGATTCCGGGGCCTCCAGGCGAGTGCAGGCCGCTTTTTGAGGAGCAATGCCTGCCGCGTCTGCGGGCGGTCATTCCGGAGCGACATATTGCTCGGCGCACGCTGAAGGCGACGATGATCGGCGAGTCGGCTGCGGATGCTCTGCTGGCGCCGATCTACGGCGCGTATCCGGATGTGGAGACGACGATCCTTGCCGGCAACTGCGAGATTCAGCTTCATCTGGCTTGCGCGAAGACGACGCTGGAGGCGGCAAAGGCGCGCGTGGATGATCTGGCAGGCAAACTGGAAGAAGCACTGGACGAGTACCTGTTTGCCTCGCAGGGCGAGACGCTGGAGCAGATTGTTCTCTTCTATCTGGAACTGAAACAGGCGACACTGTCGGTGGCGGAGAGCTGCACCGGCGGCATGCTCGGCGAACGGATTACCTCCATCGCCGGCAGCTCACGCTCGTTTGTGGGCGGCGCGCTGGTCTACTCCGATGCGCTGAAGATCGCTTTCTGCGGCGTGGAACCGGAGCTGATTGCCGAGCATGGCGCGGTGAGCGCACCAGTTGCCGAGGCGATGTCCCACGGCATCCGACGGCGCACCGGCGCGACCTTCGGCATCGGAATCACCGGAGTCGCAGGACCTGGCGGCGGCACCGAAGAAAAACCAGTGGGGCTGGTCTACATTGCCCTGAGCGACGCGCAAAACACCGAATGCAGCGAAAACAACTTTCGCGGCGACCGGCAGAAAGTGCGCCAATGGGCGACGCAAAAGGCGCTGGACATGCTGCGCCGACGGCTGATCCAATACCGCTGAAGGACGCGGCTGGCTGCGAGGATTGCAGGAAAATCTAACGCGGCAGCCAGCCCATGCCACGCAGCCAGGTCTCCAGCAGGACGGTCCATTGGTCGAGAGCGGCATTGCCTTTGCCCAAACCGCTGCCGTGTCCTCCATGCGCGAAGATGTGCATCTCCGCCGAGACGTGTGCGTCGAGCAGCGCCTGATAGAAGCCCAGCGCCTGCTGCACGGGAACGGTGGTGTCCTCGGTGGTGTGATAGAGGAATGTGGGCGGTGTCTGCGCGGTGACGAAGCGCTCCGGGGTGTACTGCTTTTGCAGCTCGGCGCAGCGATCCATCACGTCCATCAGCTTGCAGTAGCTGAGGTGTGAAGTATCCGGCGTGACGCCACCCAGCCATCCGTAGCCGAGGATGAGCGCATCCGGACGGCTGCTGACGCGAGCGATGGGATCGGCAGATGCATTGTCCCCGGCAACAAACTGTGTGGCCGAAAGCGCAGCCAGATGACCGCCCGCCGAGAAGCCGATGACGGCAATGCGGTCTGGATCGATCTGGTAAGTCGAGGCATCGGCACGCACCATCTGGATGGCGCGGCGCGCGTCGAGCAGCGGAACAGGAAGCAGATAGTTTTTGCCCATCCGATAGTGCAGCACAAAGGCCGTGAACCCGCGCGCTGTGAACCAGTCGGCAACCTCGCGTCCCTCCAGAATGGAGGCCAGGTGAAGATACGCTCCACCGGGAAGAATCAAGACAGCGTTGCCGTTTTTGCGCGTGTACTGCGGCTTGAAGACGGTCATGAAGGGGATGTCGTCGCAACTGTTTCCCCTGGCCTGCGGAGCATCACCCGTCCACAGCCGGACGGTGCTGATGCCGAGATATTCGCTCTGCGTGCCCAACTCCGGGCACTCCGCGCGCAGCAGTGGAACGGCGAAGCAGCCAGAAAGCAGGAAGACCGTTGCGAAGCGAAAACAAGCACGGACAAGAGCAAGGTTCATACATTCCTCCGAAGGTGAAAGACGCGCGGAGCGATTATAGCCAAAGCAGCCTGTGGCCCGGTTGCCCATCAGCGGCCTCATGCACAAGTCGATCGACAAAATCGGCTCCAGATGTGGACAGCAGCGCCGCTGCGCCGAGCACGCGCTCCTGTGGCGCGCGGCTGGGATAGATCGCGTTGCAGATGGATGCGGCATCGCGCCCGATGGAGCTTTCCCGCTGCAACTGGAAGTTGGCGGCCATGCGGCGCAGGCGGTTCATCTGGTAACGCATCTTGCTGGCTGAGACCAGTGCAGAACGTCCGAGACTGGCATCCATCGCAGAGAGGTGCTCCGTCAGAACGGTCAGTTCCCTGTCCAGCGCATTGCCCGCCAAAGCCAGCTTCTGCTTGACCTCGACAGGCATGGAACGAGCGGCCAGTGACTGGCTGAGCGCGTCTGGTTCGCAGCCGATCACGCGCTCCGGAGCCAGATCGTAGCGAGCGAGCAGCGCAGCGGTAGTGGGTTCGATAACAGTCGCGGAAAAGCGCGGCAGAATGGGCGTGATGCGGCCCAGAATCTTCTGGTAGAGCACCGCAGTCTGCGCAAAGTAGGCGATCTCTGCCGGGCCGCCAACATAGGCCGAGTTGGGCAGAATGAAATCCTGAAAGACCGGCCGAAGCAGAGCCGAAGGCGAGATGCGCTCCGGCTCAGAGTCCAGGATTCCGAGCAACTCGGCGGTCGTCAGGGTCAGGCGACCAGCCTGCCATATGCCTTGCGGATGGTCCGTGTCGGCTGGGGTGCGTCGCAGCGCTGTCCGCGCGCCCGTGGCGGAATCGATGAGGAAGAGCAGGCTGGAGCGCTCGCCTACGGCGACCTGCGTGTGATATCCGGCTGCTTCCAGTTCGCGATTGCGTTCAAGCAAAGCATGGTGCAGCTCGTCAGCGCGTTCGATGGCGGCGCGCAAAACTGGTGCTCCCTGCTGGTGCGCTTCGCGTCCGGAAGGATCAAGGATAAGAAGTTCATGCTGGGCAAATACGCGCGTGTAAAAGTTGCGAAAAGCATCAGCTAGTGTGATGCCGGGGCGATAGGCCGCAGCCAACCACTCCGACGCCTCCGACCAGGAAAGCAGCGTCTGCGCCTGTTCGACGAGCGGCTGAATGGCCTCTGTGAGCACCAGCCCGCCGACGGGAACCGGATGCTCGGGCGCGGCCTGGTAGCGAAGTGTCGCCAGCGCACGACGATCCGGAAAAACCGTGTGGTCGATTTCGGCGAAGTCGTGATCTTCTGTGGCCAGCCAGAAGATGGGCTGGTGTGGGCTGCCATGCCTGCTGGCTTCGGCTGCCTGAGCGATGGCTGTTGCGGCTTTGAATGGAACAAGCGCCGCGCCACCAAAAAGGCCCACCTGCTGGCCGGTGACAAGCGTGCGACTGCCAACGCGCAGGCGGTCGAGCGCAGCCTTCTGATGAGGATTCTGTGCGGTCAGCAACGCGAGCATGGAATCTGAAATTCGGCCAGGAGCAATGGACTCAGCCAGTGCGACAGGATGCGCAGGATTCCAGTCGGCGTAGCACTGCTGCAGAGGAGAATGCGCGTCGGGAACACTGTCGGCGGCAATCTGCTCCCGCCTGCGGCAAAAATCCAGAAAGATGGGCTGGGATCCCGGCAAGATGGCCGGAGACAAACATTCTGTTTTCAAGGCTCGATTTCTCTTGCTCTCTGATCTGCCTGCAAAAGGCACTTCGTCTTGAGTCTATCGACTCGGATTCAATTTTGTCCTGCGCCTGCCTTCCATTCATGATGCAGAAACTGCATTCAGGATGCAGAAGAGTCCCCGAATCCTGCGCTGCGGCGAATGATGTTACCGTAGTGGGGAGAAGACGCCAGCAGACGAGGCAGACGCAAAATGACACCCAGCGCGAAGAAATTACCCCTGAAACAAGCAAAAGCCAGCAAGACCCCTGCGGCAACAAGCAGAGCCAAAACGAAGAGCAAATCGGTGGCCGCAAAAGAAGTGGGCAAGTCCTCTTCGGCAGCCGAGTTGCTTGCCTCAACTGTGATCTTTGAAGGGCCGCTCTTTCGTGTGCATCGGGATCGAATCGTGGAGCCTGGCGGCAAGGAAGCCTCGCGCGACGTGATTCGCCATAACGGATCGGTGGTGATTCTGGCTGTGGACTATGGCAAGGGGAAGGCGAAGGACAGGAAAGACCCGTGGATTGTGATCGAGCGGCAGTATCGCCACGCGGCCGGCCAATATCTGTGGGAGCTGCCTGCGGGAAAGCTGGAACGTGGCGAGGATCCGTTGCTGGGCGCACAGCGCGAACTGGCCGAAGAGACCGGGTATGCCGCCCACTCCTGGAGCAAGCTGGTCTACTACTATCCAAGCCCCGGATTTCTGGGCGAAGGCATGTATATCTTTCTGGCCGAAGGGCTGATTCCCGGTGAAGCGCACCCGGAAGACGATGAGCAGATTGACTTTCGCCTGGTCCGGCTGTCGGATCTGCTGGAGCGCATCGACAAGGGCAAGATCATCGACGGAAAGACTCTGGTGGGAGCGCTGCTGCTGGCGCGCCGCGCGAAAGAGAAAGCTCGCCGCAAGAAGTGCTGACTTCACTGCAGGCAGCGTTTTGGCAACGACTTCATCCGGCCGCGAATTTTCTCCGTGCTTCAAATTCAAAGCGCAATCAACCTTTCGCGAAAGTTCTGCGTCATAGTGTGTAGCGGCTCGCTCGTCTGTCGCGATCACCGGATGAAGGATGGTGGAGAAGCTGTGGCGCAATATAAGGGCACGGTCAAATGGTTTAACAACGCGAAAGGCTTCGGTTTCATTGGCCGCGAGGATGGCCCGGATGTCTTTGTGCATTACACCGCAATTCAGGTGGACGGCTATAAAACGCTGAAAGAGGGCGACGCCGTTGAATTCGACATTATCGTCGGCGAAAAAGGTCCGCAGGCCGACGCTGTGGTGCGGTATAAATCCACATCCAAGGACGAAGCCGCCTGAAGAAGTTCAGCGCTTGCTGAATGTTCGCTTCAGACGCGGCTATCATGGTGGGGATGACCCGATTTGACGAAGAATTCCTGCGATGAATAATCCCGGCATAGCGCGCCTGCTGGAGGAAACTGCCGATCTTTTAGAGATCGATGGTGGCGATTCGTTTCGCATCCGCAGTTATCGCCGGGCAGCGGAAGCGGTCGAGCAATGCACGACGGCAATCGCCGATCTGGTGGAGACACCGGAGCGGCTTTTGGAGATTCCCGGCATCGGCAAAGGCATGGCCGCCAATCTTCAGGCTGCAGTGCGAACGCAATCGATTCCACTGCGCGATGAGCTTTTGGCAAGCTATTCGGCAGAGATTCTGAAACTGATGAAACTGCCGGGGATGGGTCCGAAGACCGTGCGACTGCTGTGGGATGCGGCGCAGATTTCCAGCGTCGATGCGCTGGAAGCTGCGATCCGTGCCGGACAACTTAAAGGCCTGCCCCGCATGGGTGAAAAACAACTTGCCAAACTGCAAAAGGGCATCGACGACTATCGCAGAAGCGCTGGTCGCTTTCGCATCGATCACGTGGAAGACGCGTGGCAGGCGCTGCGCAGTTTTCTGACTGCGCAGCGTGGCGTGGAGACGGTGACTGCCGCTGGTTCACTGCGGCGCGGACGCGAGACTGCGGGCGATCTGGACATTCTAATAACGGGACCGGCGTGCGAGCCGGGGACTACAGCACCGCTGATCGAGGCCGTGGCTGGTTACGACGGCATTCGCGACCTGATTGCCAAAGGCGAAAACAAGATCAGCTTCTATCTGCAGAACAGTCTTCAGGTGGATGTGCGGTTGCTACCGGCTCAATCGCACGGTGCAGCATTGCAATATTTCACCGGATCGAAGATGCACAATGTGGTACTGCGACAGCGTGCGCTGCGCATGGGTTACACGCTGAACGAATGGGCGCTGGCCCGCGTGGAGGACGGCAGCGTGGTTGCGTCTGAGACGGAAGAGGCGATCTATGCAGCGCTGGGGTTGGACTGGATTCCACCCGAACTGCGGGAGAATCTTGGCGAGATTGAAGCGGCGCAGGCGCATTCCCTGCCCCGGCTGGTTACGATTGACGATCTGCGCGGCGATCTGCACATGCACACGCATGCGACGGACGGCCACAATTCGATCGAAGAGATGGCCGAAGCAGCCTGCGCACGTGGCTACAGCTACATCGCCATTACCGATCACTCGAAGAACCTGGCGATGACGAACGGACTGAACGAAGAGCGCGCGCTGGAGCATATTGAGCGCATTCGCGCCGTGGACCGGGCGATGAACGGGCGCATCCGCGTCTTGACTGGGATTGAAGTGGATATTCTGACCGATGGCACACTGGACCTGCCGGATACGGTGCTGGCCGAGATGGAGATCGTGATCGCCAGCGTGCATACCGGGCTGCAGATGCCGCGGGAAGCGATGACAGAACGAATTCTGCGGGCGATTGAAAATCCGTATGTGCGCATCCTGGGCCACGGTACTGGTCGTCTGCTATTGCGTCGCGAGCCGTATGAACTGGACTTGCCCGCAGTGCTGCGCCGCTGCGCAGAACTCAGTGTTGCCGTGGAGCACAATGCGGCTCCTGAGCGGCTGGATATGTGTGACCGCGACCTGCGGCTGGCGCTGGAGATGGGATGCCGTCTTGCGATCAATACCGACGCACACGACACCCGCCATCTGGACAAGATGCACTTTGGCGTTCGACAATTGCGCCGCGCATGGGTGACGCCGCAACAGGTGCTGAATACGCTGCCCATCGACGAACTGCTGGCGGCGCTGCGGCAGCGAGGTTCAACCCATCCAGCGCAATCCTCCGACTGATCGCTGGCGCGGGCCGCACAGGCAAAGAGGGAAAAGAATGGCATTTCTGGAATACGGTGCATCGCGAGAATCGGAGCCACGCAGTGTGCTGCGCGACATCGCCATCGCTTCGGGAGTGGCCATTGTGCTGGCCGCGACACTCTGGTTCATTGCGCATCGTCCGCCCGTGGTGGAGGGCAACGTGACGCGGCTGTGGATTCACCCGATGCATGCGGTCTTTTCGCGTAAGGATGCAGCCGGAGTGGTGCAGGCTCCGGAGACCTTCAATCAAGTACTGGTGCTGGCGCAGATTCACCTGCACAACCGCAGCAAGCAGCCCGTGATCCTCAGCCACCTGCTCACCAATCTGCAATTGCCGGACGGCGAAGACTCCAGCTATGCCGCGACGGCGACCGACTATGACCGCATCTTTGTCGCGTATCCGGAACTGGCTGGACTGCGCGCGCACCCCCTGTTGCCCGATACGAAGATTGCGCCTGAGGGCAGCGTAGACGGCATGATCGTCTCCAGCTTTCAGGTCTCAGCCGAGCGCTGGAAACAGCAAAGCGGGATGAATTTTGAGATTGATTTCAAGATGCATCCCGCTTTGATTCTGAAGCCGAAGGTTTCCGCGGTCACACAGTAATCGCGCGGCAATGGCGCTGTTTTATTTCTTCATATCGACCGGCGTCGGCGCGTTCTTGGGGGTCGAAAGATAGCCTGTCACCTGATTCTTGCTATCGATGGAGTTGATGACGATTTCGTAGAGCATCGGATCACGCCCGGTGTAAAACTGGAGCGGCTCGTCGGTATTCCGATCCTTTTTCTCATACTTGCGGTCGTCGGCCAGAACGTCGAGCGTGAAGCGGTTGTGCTTCACGTCGGCTTTGCGCAACTCCAGGCTGATGGTGGCAACAGGCTGTCGCCGTCCCCGCGTCAGCTTGAACTCATAGTAATTGCGGTCGCCGCGATGTTTGAGCGCGTCAAGTTCGCTGGCGTTGCGCGCAATCAGCCCGGACTGCATGCCCATGTCGCCTTTCATGGACTGCAACTGCGAGATGGTGGTCGCCAGATCGGTCTGGGTCTTGGCGACATCGGTTTTTACGCCGCCCACGTCTGTTTTCACATTAGAAACTTCGCTTGAAACCGCGTTGATCTGCTGGGAATTCTGCTTCTGTGCCGACTCCAGCCGCTGGCTGTCGGCCTGCTCACGGCGCAGAATGTCCTGGGCGCGCGCTTCAAGCTGTTTCTGCGTCAGACCGAGGGACTGCCCCATCTCTTCGCTGGTCACCTTAAGCCGGGCATTGGTTTCTCGCAGCTCGGCGGCAAGTTTAGCTGTCTGCTGGTCAGAATCGCTGAGCGCGGCAGTCTCCCGGCTGATTCGTCCGGAGAGGACGTAGTTCCATCCCAAACTAGCCACGCCTAGCACAAGACTGGCCGCCACAATTCCCAGCAATGCGCCAGAAACCGAGCGGGTTGGGGCTGTGTCGAATTCACTCATGCAATCTTCCTTTCACTTGCCTGCGAACAGCCGGAGCATCCGGCATTCCCAGCACATCCTGTCAGACGCTCAAAACACGACTCCGGATGCCAATTCATACTTTGAAGTGTACTTGACGCGGTCAAATCCGTATTGTTTCCCAAAGCGGTTTTCCTCTTTTCGCCCTCCACCCGTTTCACACAGCAAAACAAACGATCGCGCAAAAGTGACAACTGATGAATCGCTGCGCTATAAAAGGCAGGTACGGCATCGGAAAACCGGGCAACGGATTGCTCTGCATCCGGCTCAAATAGATTGGCAAATTGAAACTGGGAGCAAAACAAGATTATGTCGACTGCGACTGCTGGCAAGGGACTTGAGGGAATTGTCGCCGCAAACTCCGGCATCTGCTGGATTGACGGCGACGCGGGTATTCTTTCCTACCGCGGCATTGATATTCACGAACTGGCCAGCCACTCGACTTTTGAAGAGACGGCATATCTGCTTTGGTTCGGACACCTGCCGAATGCTAATGAGTTGAAGGATTTCTCCCTCTCCCTGGCTGAAGCGCGCGTGCTCGACGACAAAATCATCGATTTGCTGCGCTCATTTCCGAAGACGGCGACTCCGATGGAGGTGCTTCGTACAGCCGTCTCCGCACTGAGCCTCTATGACGCAGACGAACTGGACAATACGCATGACGCCAATGTGCGTAAAGCGTTTCGACTGACGGCGCAGGTAGCGATGATCGTGGCCGTCTATGACCGGCTGCGCAAGGGCAAACCGGTGATCGAAGCCGACACGAGCCTGACGCACGCGGGCAACTTCCTGTGGATGCTGACCGGTGAAAAGCCTTCGGAGACGGCGACGCGCACGCTCGACATCGCGCTGATCCTGCATGCGGATCACGAACTGAACGCCTCCACCTTTGCGGCGCGCGTCATCGCGGCCACGCTTTCAGACATTCACTCCGCCGTCACCGGTGCCATTGGCGCGTTGAAGGGGCCACTGCATGGTGGCGCGAATGAAGCCGTGATGCGGATGCTCTTCGCCATCGACAAGGCAGGCGCGGACCCGGTGGAGTATGTGAAGCAGATGCTTGCCGACAAGAAGAAAGTCTCGGGCTTCGGACATCGCGTCTACAAGACGGAAGACCCGCGCGCGACGCATCTGCGCCGCATGAGCGAACAGCTCTCAAAGGACTCCGGCGTGACAAAATGGTATGACTGGTCACGCAAGATCGAGCTGTATATCAACGCGGAAAAGAAGCTCAACGCAAACGTGGATTTCTACTCTGCCTCGACATACACGACGCTGGGCATCGATGTGGACCTCTTCACGCCGATCTTTGCCGTCAGCCGCATTGCGGGCTGGTCGGCGCACGTGATCGAGCAACTGGACGACAACCGGCTGATCCGCCCGCGCGCGGAGTACATCGGACCCGCGTATCCTTCGCCGTACGTGCCGCTGGCGCAACGCGGATAACTCATCTCCGTGAAAGATCGAGACAGCGAGGATTGCGCTCCTCGCCGTTTCTCTTGCGCGAACAGGCAAAATCAATCCTCGGTACAATGGGATGAGAGGATTGCCGATGCGCAGGATTTACATGGACGCCAACGCCACCACGCCGCTGTTGCCGGACGTTCTGGCTGCGATGCAGCCCTACTGGATCGAGCATTTTGCCAATGCCTCGTCGATTCACCAGCCGGGCCAGGAGGCGCGGCGCGGCGTGGACCATGCGCGCGAGCAGGTGGCTGAGTTTCTGGGCTGTCGCGCGGCAGAGGTGGTCTTCAACTCCGGCGGCACCGAGGGCGACAACACGGCGCTGCGCGGCTTACTACGCGCGGGCGACCACTTTATCACTACAGCCATCGAGCACTCGGCGATTCTGACCACGACTGCGCATCTGGAGCGCGTCGGCGTCGCCGTCACGCGCGTGGCGCCGCTGCCTGACGGACGCATCGATCCGGAGGCGATTCGATCGGCTCTGCGGCCCGATACGCGGCTGATCAGCGTGATGATGGCCAACAACGAAACCGGTGTTGTGCAGGATGTGGGGGCGATCGGGCGGGTTGCGTCGGAGGCCGGAGTTGTGCTGCACATCGACGCCGTGCAAGCCGCGGGAAAAGTGCCGATTCGCGTTGAAGAGATCGGCTGCCAGTTGCTCTCGATCAGCGCGCACAAGATGTACGGTCCGAAGGGCGTTGGCGCGTTGTTTGTGCGGCGCGGCACGCAGATCGAATCGCTGGTTCTGGGCGGAGGACACGAGCGCCGACGACGCGCGGGTACGGAAAATGTTCCGGGCATCGTGGGATTCGGCCAAGCTGCGGAGATTGCACAGAAGACGCTGGCCGATGGCGCGTTGGATCGACTTGCCGCACTCCGGGACCGCTTGGAATCAGGCCTGTTGGCTCGTATTCCCGGATGCGGCGTGAATGGCAACGACGCAAATGGGGGAACGGTTGCGCGCGTGGCGAACACGACCAACATCCGGTTCGACGCGGTGGACAGCGAAGCGCTGGTGATTGCGCTGGACCTGAAGGGGCTTTCTGTATCCGGGGGATCAGCATGCCACTCCGGCGCGACGGAGCCTTCGCATGTACTGCTGGCAATGGGCGTGGACAAGGCTCGAGCGCGTGCGAGCTTGCGATTCAGCCTGCTGAAGACAGCAACCGACGACGATGTGGACACCGTGCTGGAGATTGTGCCCGCGGCGGTCGAGCGCCTGCGCGCACTGACCCCCGCTTTTGCCGGAGCAGGCGCATGAGCACCCAGCACCCAGTTGTGCATCGCATATCTTCTGGCGAGATCATTGCCGTCGCCATGTCCGGCGGTGTCGATTCATCGACCGTTGCCGCAATGCTGCGCGAGCAGGGTGCGGAGGTCGTTGGGCTGACGCTGCAACTGTGGGATCAGAATCGGCTGGCTGGAAAGCCCGGCGTGCCGACGCGTTCCACGGGGCGCTGCTGCTCGCTGGACGACGTCTACGATGCACGGCGAGTTGCTGAGTCGCTGGGCATTCCCTACTATGTGGTGAATCAGCAGGAGCGTTTTGAGCGCGACGTCGTGCAGCCATTTGTGAACGACTACCTGGCCGGGCGTACGCCGATTCCCTGCTCGCTTTGCAACAACCATCTGAAGTTCGATCAACTCCTGCTGACGGCTCGGCAGATTGGCGCAACGAAGATCGCAACCGGACACTATGCGCGGAACGAGTACGACGAACGGCGTGGAAGGTGGATACTGAAGCGGCCCGCTGATCTGGCGAAAGATCAGACCTGGTTCCTCTTTGGACTGACGCAGGATCAGCTTGCGCACACGCTTTTTCCGTTAGGCGAGATGACCAAACCGGAGGTTCGCGAGATTGCGCGCGCAGGAGGTCTGGCACTGGCCGACAAGCCGGACTCGCAGGAGATTTGCTTCATTCCCGGCGGCGATTACAAGCAGTTCATTGCGAACTATCTCGACGAGCAGGGCGAGCGTGTGCCGGATTCCGCGGGCGAACTGGTTTCCACTTCCGGTGAGGCGCTGGGCCATCACAGCGGCATTCACAACTTCACTATCGGCCAGCGCAAAGGGCTGGGCGTCTTCGCGCCAAATCCGCTCTATGTGCTCCAGATCGACCCGACGTCACGGCGTGTGACAGTGGGCGGTGAGGCAGAGCTGAATCGGCCCTCGCTGCTGGTGCATCGGCTGAACTGGATCGGCATCGCATCCCTTGATGCGCCGCGCCGCGCGGAGGTGCGCATCCGGCACAGTCAGCAGCCAACAGCCGCAACTCTGGAACCTGCGGGCGATGATCGCGTCCGCGTGATCTTTGACGAGCAGCAGCGCGCCGTCACGCCAGGCCACTCCGCCGTGTTCTATGACGGCGACGAGGTGCTGGGCGGCGGATGGATTCTGCCGCCCGAGACCACTCTATGATGCGCTGCTGCTGAAGCATCTGTGCTTAAGGCATTTTCCGGAATACTGTGAACTTTCCGAAATTCATGAGGGTGGATTTTTCTTGAGGAAAAATCCAATCCGCAGAATGGTTTTGGTCTACACCTTTCCGGAAAATGCTTTAGTGCAACGGCGTTGCAGACTGCTTTCCGACAGAGATGCGCAGTCCCAGCCGGAAGTTGAACGGCAGGCTGGGATAGCCGATCGGCGCCATGTGCTGATCGCTGAGCAGATTCTCTGCCTGGCCATAGACGGCGATGTGCTGCACAAGCTGGAAGCTGCCGCCGAAGTCGATGTTCGCGTATCCGAAGTCGAGGTTACGATTGGGCAGTAGCAGAGAATTGCCCTGGTTGATATCCATGTAGCCAAGAAATGTGGAGTCGTCGCTGCGACTGGAAAAAGCGCCAGTGCCCAGAACCGTCCAACGCTTGCCCGCATAGCTGGCTGAAAAGTAGCCAGTGTTTGGTGGGCGGCGAAATGGCCGCGCACCGTCGAGCGGCGAATAGATCCCGATGGGAATACCATTCAGAGTCGGCTCATAGCCACCGAGAAGAGCCTGATTGTCGCTGCTGAAAGAACGCTGCACGACCGCATCAAGATAGGTGTATCCGGCCTTGTATCGGAAGCCATGACCGACGCCACCATCGACCGTAAACTCGATGCCCATGGCGCGAAACGCTTCGGAGTTGACAGCCAGGGAGAATGCACCGTCATTATTCAGGGTGGACTCAAGCTGCTGCTGCTGCGCCGCAGTCAGGCCGGGCAACAGTTGCGGAATCAGGCCGACACCGACTGTCTCAATCTGACGCCCAAACTCGTTGTGAAAGAGATTCAGATGAATGATCATCCGCTCGCCGAGCAGAGCCTGCTGCACGCCGCCCTGCCATGTGCGCGAAGTAGGCGCCTGGAGTTGAGGAATGTGCAACGACTGAATGGTGGCCGCGCCGCCGTTGGCCTGGAGGAAAGTATAGAGCGAGCCAGCCTGGTCAGCTACCGTAGGCTCGCGCACGCCCTCGGCAAAGTCAAAGTTGAGCCGTGTGCCGTTGAAGATGCCGTGACGCGGTCGGACGACGTAATAGCTGAGGCCAAAACGCGGTGTCACCTGGGTGCCGAAGAGTTGATACCGCTCCAGGCTGCCGCCAAGTGTGTAAAAAAAGCGGCTGTGGAAATCGCCCGTCAGTTCCGCCAGATAGTCGTAGTTGTTGCGCTCCACCTGGTCGTTAAGCGCGTAGACCGGCTCACGCTCATCGCCGCGCTCGTTCTCATAATGGAAGCCTACGAGACCTGTGATGTGCGGGGTGAAGTGATAGTCGCCCTGATACTGAATCTGGTCGCGGTTGGAGACCAGATCGAGCCGGTTAGGATAGACCGATCCATTGCCTGTGGAGTAGTCGAGCAGTGCCTGGCCAACGACCTGATAACCGTTTGCTCCTCGAATCGTCACGTCCTCGCCATAAAAGTTGCCGGCGTTCGGATATTGCAGGTTGCAGCTATTCGTCGGCTCGCAGATGCCAGCCGGATACCACTGTTGCGATTGCTCTCGCTTGCGCGTGGCGCCGTATTCGACCCGGTTATGGAAATCCGGCGTCAGTTGATACTCCAGCGAGCCGGTGACATAAAGATTCTGGTCGCTCTGCTTGCGGTCGTCGGGAATGAAATAGAAGTTCCAGGCATTCGGCACGCCCACGGCAGAGACGATGTAATGCACTGTTCCGCGCAGCGCCAGATTAGCCATTGGCTGCCAGCCAAAATTTCCGGCTGCAGCACCTTCGTGATACTGGTCCATGGGCAAGGCATTCGCGGTTTGCAACCAGGAATAGGCTCCGTAGTAATCCAGACGGTTGTGGGTACCGGCCAAGTCCAACTCATTGCGCGCTGTGTGGAAGTTGCCGACGTCGCCGCGAAAAGTGAGCGTCGGCGAGTTGGTGAATCCCTCTGGCGTGTGAAACTGCACCACGCCGGAGGCCGCATCCGCACCGTAAAGATTGCTGTCTGGCCCGCGATAGACTTCGACGCTTTGAATGCCGGTGTTGGCCATGTTGCCGTAGTCGAAGATGCCGCCGATCTCGTCGATGGGGATGCCATCGAGCAGCGTCAAGCTGGCATCCGAGTCTCCCCCGCGCAGAAAGAGCGACGTCTGCGCTCCGCGCTGTCCAGTCTGCACGACGCTAACGCCCGGCTCGATGCGCAGCGCATCCACAAAGTCTTCCTGCCGGTCGATATCGGTGGGTGTCAGCACGGAGGTTGGCTCGCTCGTCTCATCCTGCGGAGTCGGGGTTCCGGTGGCTGAGACGACCATCGATTCATGCACCCACTCCGGCTCCAGAATCAGCGTACGTTCGACGCTGTCAGAACGTCCGGCATAAAACGCAGGCACATTGAGTTGGCGAAAGGTGTGAGCCTGGATAACGAGCGTGAAGCGGCCACTATGGCCGGTAACAAACTGAAAGGTGCCATCGGACCCTGAGTGTGTCTGCCGAACGTAGGTTCCGTTGAGGCCCAGCAGAATGGTTGCACCCTGAATGGTTGCGCCCGTTGTGTCGCGTACGGTTCCGCGGATGACGCCGGCAAAAGCGGCCACAGGCAGGCAAATCAAGAACAAATAAGCAAGATACCGGCGCGCGCGCCAGAAAAGAGTCAACATCGGTCTCCTTCCGTTCCCCTCGGAACGTCAGCGTTTGTCTCACCTGAGGACCGGTCTCCTGACTTGCGCCTCTGCTTTTCATCGCCTTCCCGGAGCCTTCCAGTGGCATTGATGAAAAGTGAACCATCCCTTTGTCTTCGGATTTCTCCGTGCCGTGGGACCATCTGTGCGCTTACAGTTGCGGGGCAGTGGCGGATTTTCACCGCCTTCCCGAGCATCCTGGTGGTTTCAATAGTGTTAAGCCGAAGCGTGAAACCTTCGACATGCATCGTTGGAACCTGTCTGGTTCTGTCTGATTAGGATAAGGGGCAGATCGAGCAAAGTCAAAATCATCAATATATTTGTTCGTTTTATCAAAAATGAGATGCTCACTTCAGGTAGGCCCTCACCAACTCAATCATGTCTTCCGCCAATTCTTGTGAATCAGCGACGGACTTTTCTGGGGACAAAAGATGGAGCCGAATGTGATCTTCCAGCACCTCTGCCATCAAACTGTTGATGCCACCTCGAACGGTCGCAAGCAGCATCAGAATTTCAGCGCAATTGTCGCCGCCAGTCAGAGACCGCTCGATGGAGTCCACCTGCCCCCTGATCCGCTTGACGCGTGCAACGAGTTTCTGTTTTTCCTTATCCATCTTCAAAACCTCTCTTGTATATCCTAGGGGGGTATGGTAAAAAATGAAAGGAGAAACCCTGCCGAACAAAATATTCCCGGTCTCAGCTTGCATCGAGATGACATCAGGGCTTCGAAAGCTGTTGACACCTTCCCAATGCAGAAGACATCGCTGTAAGGATCGCCTGTAGCCCGGCTCATGGCGATGCCTTGTAACTTGTCAAAGCATACAACCGTAATCTGAGCGCGTGAGAAATCAGTCCGAACGGACCAGCCTTACAACTCCAGAACCATGATTCGCAGCATGTTCCAGTCTCTGCGCTTATTTGTGCGAAGACCGTGCATGAAAGCGGGCCGCGCAAGGAGGAACGATGAACATGAAAATTTTTACTGCCCCCACCAAAACTCTGCTTCGCTGCGTCTGGCACTCGACGGGCAAGCCAGGAACACCTCTGGTTTGCACATGGACACTGGCAGGAACCGCGCGCACTCCAGCCGCTGTCATTGAGTTTTCATCACAGGAAGAAGAAGGATTACGACTCTGCGCCTGATGGGCAGAATGAGACGCGGGTGCATGCGTCCCGGATACATGGATTCCAAGTGCAAGCTGTACAGTCATCGGGCAGAAATGATGATGATCGGCATATTCGGAATAGATGTTCCCGGGCATTTCACAATGCTGCATGCCCTCATACGCTAGAACGGAGAAGAGATGCGTTTTTTTTCAGCCATTGCGATGATCCTGCTGTGCTGCGTCCTCGCATGCGCGCAACAACCGGACGCACCGAGACCGCAGGCATCACAGCCTGCGCGCAGCGAGCGCGAGGCGGTGATGCTCAGCGTCTTCGAGCATGGCCTGCAGCCACGCGTTGGCGGCGATCAGAATAATCATCTGAATAACGATTCAAACTCCGATGCAACGCTTGAGCAAGCAGCAGGCGCGCAGCCAGTGAATGAGACGGTCGAAACTGCCGAGCCGCTCACCGACTTTGCCGACGCGAATGCGCCGCAATCGCAGGAGAGCGCCCCGGGTACTTCAGACAACGAGCCGAGCGAAGGGCTTTCGCAAAAATACAACTTCCACGCGCAATACACATTGACCGGCATGGGGTATCTCTCGTTCTCGGCGGCGTACACGAATCCCGCCTATCTGTGGAGCGGAACCGGAAGCAGCCTGCCGACACAGGGGCAGGCACGCGAGACGCAATCGCTGGATGAATACTTCGGGTATCGACTGGGGCCGCATACGGAATTCCACCTGGATACGTTGGTCTGGCAGGGCTATGGACTGAACAACACATTTGGGATCAATGACTTTCCGGACGGAGAAGCGTTCAAGGTCGGCGTGCGTTACCCTCACTTTTCCGTTGTACGGTTTTTCCTGCGTCAAACGATCAATCTGGGTGGCGGCAAAGGCAAGGAATCAGTCGATGACGACCAACTGACGCTGCGCGGAACGGAAGATATCGATCGTATAACGATTACCGCTGGCAGATTCAGCGCGAAGGATATCTTCGACAACAACCCATACTCCAACGATCCGCGCACACAATTCATGAACTGGGCATTGATGGCCGACGCTGCGTGGGACTACCCCGCAGATGCTCTGGGCTTCACCACGGGAGTCGCGATTGCATGGAATCGCCCGAAGTGGACTCTGCGGTATGGATGGTTTCAGATGTCGAAATACAGAAATCAATTCACGGCTGAAAGCCTGTACCTGACGATACCAGGCGAGGCGGAAGCCGGCGACGGCAAGATTTTTCAGGACTGGTCAATGGTGACCGAACTTGAGCACCGTCACAATCTCGGTCGTCATACTGGGGCGGTTCGTTTTCTGGCATTTGATAATCGAACAAATATGGGAAGCTACAAGGCGGCTATCGCGCTTGCCAATGCGCCTGCCACGCTTGCAGTCTGGGGCACTCCCGCACACTTCCTTGCAAGCGCGAATGGCGTGACGGGCGGGATCGACGATACGCACGCCTTGCGGAATACGTGGGGCTTCGGTCTGAATATGGACCAGTCTCTGACCGATAACATCGGCGTTTTCTCACGCATCGGCTGGAACTGCGGTCAGAACGAATCGTTCGAGTTTACTGACGCAAACTGGACGGCGACATTCGGTGCGAGCATGCATGGGATGAAATGGAAGCACCCCGACGATGTCCTGGGCGCAGCCTTCATCACGAGTGGAGCTTCAAAAGCAAATCAGGATTACCTGGCTGCCGGTGGCATCGGCATCCTCACCGGCGACGGCGCGTTGAACTATGGACCGGAGAAAAACGTAGAGATTTACTACGATCATCCGTTTTCAAAACACTTCCACGGCACTCTCGATTATCAGATGGTGGATAACCCAGCTTTCAACAAAGATCGCGGCCCCGTACCGGCTATCTTCGCGCTGCGGCTGCACTACGAACGTTGACAGGTTTTGCAGAAAGATAGTCGCTGCGCGACAAGGGAGAACAACAACAGCCGGAGCAATATGCTCCGGCTGTTGTTCGATGCAGGCAACTCGCGGTTCAGTTGCCGCTTTGCATTGCGGATGAGGGCTGAAGTACACGATACGTGGCTCCTCCGTGGGACCAGACCAGCAACAGAACATCCTGATCGGCCGACATGGCGTGGACAGAGCTGGCAAACTGCTGCGCTGAATCCACGGGCTTGCGATTGAGTTGCAGGATCACGTCGCCCGGCGCGATGCCCGCTTCATCGGCTGGACTGCCGGGCTTCACGTCTTCAACCGCGACGCCGTGCACCTGCTCAGGAAGATTGAGCTGGCCGCGCACATCGGGGGAAAGATCGGTGACGGCCAGGCCGAGACGCGCGCCATGCGCGGAGCCATCGCCGCTGTTGTCCGCGACTTCCGCATTTTTGTGATATTCACCGATGGTGACGGGGATGCTGACCTGTTTGCCATTGCGCAGGACACCGAGTTGGATGCTGCTTCCCGGCGTCATCTCACTGACGGCCACTTGAAGCGCACTGCCGTTGTCGATGCTGTCGCCATTCAGAGTGCGGATGACATCGCCTTGTTTCAGTCCGGCGTTTGCAGCCGGCGACAAAGGCGCAACCTGACTGACGATGGCGCCAGAGGCGTCGGGCAGGCTGAAGAAGGTGGAGTTCTGCGGCGTGACGTCATTGAGCGTGATGCCAAGATAGCCGTGATGTACTGCGCCGTGCTCGATAATCTGCTGGGAGATGGATTTGGCAATCTGCGAGGGAATGGCGAAGCCGGCGCCGGCAAAAGATCCACTGTTGGAGATGATGAAGGTGTTGATGCCGACCAGTTCCCCATGCGCGTTGACGAGCGGACCGCCGGAGTTGCCGGGATTGATGGCGGCATCGGTCTGGATGAAGCCGCCCGGCTTGCGCGGATCATCGGTGAAGGGATTGGGCCGGTTGAGCGCGCTGACGATGCCGCGCGTGACGGAGAATCGGAAGTAGCCAAAGGGACTGCCGAAGGCAAGAACCGTCTGCCCCGGGTGAAGATTGGCCGAGCTGCCCCAGCCAATAAAAGGTAGATGCGTGGCATTGATCTTGAGCACAGCAAGATCGGTCAGCTTGTCTGCGCCAACAAGCTTGGCCTGAAAGACGCGCCGGTCATCGAGCGTGACCTGGATGTTGACTGCGCCGTTGATAACGTGATTGTTCGTCAGGATGTAGCCATCCGGCGAAATGATGACGCCGCTGCCGACAGCGTGCTCAAGCTGTTTCTGTTGCGGCTGCATAGGCGGGCCGCCAAAGAAAAACTGCTGCAATCCAGGCGGCAACTGGCCAGGCTGCATTCCGGGGCCAGACGGCGAGCCATCGGAAGGACCGTTCTGGGCATCTTCTTCGTTCCCAGGACGGGCCGTAACGGAGACGTTGACGACGGTCGGCGTCACGCGTGAGGCGACAGCTTCCACGGCATTGTCGAGCGACTCCAGAGCCGAGACGCTGCTGTCGTCAATGGGGGAAACAGCAGCGCTGGCTGCATGGACCGCGGTGAAGTGCGTCCAGACTCCGACACCGGCGCAAGCACCGGCAAGAACGACGGAGGCAGCGGTGATTGGTACGGTGAAACGCCGCAGAGATTCAACTAATCGATTAGTTTTCGTTTGCATGGTTCAACACTCCTTCAAAAATATTTGGGTTGAAGTGAAATCAGAGTTGGTGAGCGAGCCACTCTGGCGAGATGCGAGCGCGTTGCGCCGCAGTCAGGCGCAGAGTGGTGGTGACGATGGAAAAGTAGATGCGCGCGGAACCGGCATGAGTCTGCGCGGGCTGCGAGGTTTGCGCCATGTCCGATGACGGTAAGGACTGCGGCGATTCCTCGGTCGTCGCAGTAACCGACGTGAGCAAGAAGACAAATGAGTATTCGTTCGGTGTCGGCTGGACGGAGGCTGTGGCAGGTAAGGCAGCCAGGCGTGGAGCAGGGTGATGATTGTGCGGTCGATACCAGGCTGCGGTGATGGCGCGTGTGTATGGAGATTCAACCCGGCGCGCAGCAAAAATAGCCGATGGATGATGAGCACGAGCCGATGGAGGCAGGGCGCGATAGTCAGCCGGGACCATGCGAGCAGGGCGCTGTGAAAGGGACATGGCATTCGTTGGCGTAGCAATCGGCGCGCCTGCGCGGGAAGCAACCGGTGCCGACGGAACAGAAGCAAATGCGATGGTGGGCAGGTAGTGAAATGCCACGCCTGTGAGCGCCCCCGCACCGGCGGTCAGCGCGAAAGTCAAGATCGCCGTAAGAGCAGGATGAAGGCGTGGCAAAGGGCGGAGAATGTGCTCAATGCGGGCGGAAAGTTCGGACGACGAGCGCATGAGGCCAAAGGGCAGACTGATTGCCGGCTGGTTCAGAGTAAAGGCTGCAACATCGACGAGACTCGCTGCATAGTCAGCGGGCGCGTGCTGGCGGCGCAGGACAAGCTCATCGCAGGCAAGCTCGCGCTCGCGACAGAGGCAGCGATCCAGCAGGTGCAGAACCGGATGCAGCGGAAAGACGACAAGAGCGAGCTTCTGCAGAAGATTGATTGCGGGATCAAGTCGTCGAAGATGTGCCGACTCATGCGCAAGCACGACGGCAAGCTGACGGGCGGTGAGCTGCTTCAGCAAGCGGCGGGGAATCAGGATGACCGGGCGCAGAACACCGACGAGACACGGCGAATCGACATGATCAGAGAGCGCGACAGAGCATGGAAGGTTTTCGAGCTGCGCGAAATCTGCAGGGAGCGGCTGTGCGCCACGCAACACCCAGCGCAGACGAAGCGACAGCGCACACAGACGTAGGGCGCAGACTAGCGAAAGCGCGATCCAGAGCGAAGCGACAAGTAGCGCAGCGCCCGAGCCAAGGTGAATCAACGGGACCGAAGAGGTGGATGCAACTGTGTGGTTCGTCCGCGGAGAGCGGTGCCAGAACATGGCAAAAAGCGGAAGAAACGCGGCAAGCAGAAACGCCACGGCGAGGAGCCGGAAACGAAGTGTGGCGCTGAGACGCCGAGCCAGCGGGACGGCAGGCAGGGCAAGGACGCAGAGAACAGCCAAAGCCGCGCTGACAGCCAAACCAACCAGCGTGAGGCGCGTGAGCGTGTGCGCCAGTGACAGCAACGGAGATGAGACCATCCACGATAGCAAGTTCAACATCGTTTATTCCTCGACCTCTGCGGAATGGCTGGCTGCGGCATGATTCACCAATTCACGAAGCCGCTGAATTTCGTCTTTCGAAAGCGAACCATCGCCTAGAAGTGATAACACGAGCTGCTCACGAGAGTTGCCAAAAAAACGACTGACCAGATGCTGAACAGCGGATTGACCGGCCTCCTGCTCGGCGACTGAAGCACTGTAGAGGAACGCGCGGCCCTCCTGACGATGCGTTACGTAGCCTTTCTTCTCAAGGATGCGAATGGTGGTCAGCACGGAGTTATAGGCGATGGATTCGTCATCCGGCAGGGCGGCGACCAGATCGGCAACGCCCGATTCGCCGCGTCGCCAGAGAATCTTCATCAGGCGAAGCTCGGCTTCGGTCAGTGTTGCGGACTTTTTCGGCGGCATGGCATCGTCCTTTCCACTCATTAAGACGCAACAACTAAAGATTTAGTTAGCCGAAAATGTAAGAAAAAATCTGTGTGCTTCGCGTGGAGGATGCGAAGAGATGGCTGGCTTCACGCATGTTATAGATAGAATTTCGGTTGGAGGATTTCGACTGGTTTAGCCACAGCAGGTCCTCGTGGACAGATCAACGAGAAAAACAAGAACAACGGCAGGAACGAAGGTAAATGCGAATGCACAGGGCGCGCGGAGTAAAATGGGGCCACAACTGCGGTGAGTGCAAATCAGATTTGGCGAGGAGGCAGCGATGCTCAAGGGGTTTCGTGACTTTATCCTGCGCGGCAATGTGATGGATCTGGCGGTGGCCGTGATTCTGGGTGCGGCGTTCAACGGCATTGTGACGTCGCTGGTGAACGATATGCTGACACCACTGATTGCGGCTGTCGGCGGGAAGCCGGACTTTGGTGCGCTGATCCTGAACCTGCATGGCGGACACATTCGCTATGGAAATTTTCTGAATGCTGTGGCGAATTTTCTGATCGTCGCAGCGGTCATTTATTTTGGCGTGGTGCTGCCGATGAATCGCCTGCTGGCGCGCCTGAAACCAGCGACTGTGGTGGCTCCAAAGACAAAGAAATGCGCCGAGTGCCTGAGCGATATTCCGTTGGAAGCGCGACGCTGCGCTCACTGCGCCCAGCCTGTGGCTTGAGCGAAGGACTGATCGCACGAGCGAGCGGCGGGATCAGGTGAGGTCGCGCCAGTTGGGTCCGGTGGCAAGGTCGGCGACAAGCGGGACGCGAAGCGTGGCGACGGACTCCATGGCGTGGCGGACAAGCGTGGAGACTTCGGCGATTTCGTCGGAGGGTACGTCGAGTAGGAGTTCATCGTGGACCTGAAGCACGAGCCGGGCGCGGAGTTTGCGTGAGTTGAGTTCGCGGTGGAGAGCGATCATCGCCAGCTTGATGAGGTCGGCAGCCGTGCCCTGGAGCGGAGTGTTGATGGCGGTGCGTTCAGCGAAACCACGCTGATTGGGGTTGCGGCTGTCCAGATCAGGGATGGGGCGCATGCGCCCAAAGAGGGTGCGCACGAATCCGTCGCGGCGCACCTGTTCGAGGGTGCGATCAATGAAGGCACGGACGCCCTGGTAGCGCTCGAAGTAGCGCTCGATGTATTGGCGCGCCTCGTGCTGGGGGATGCCAAGCTGGGCGGCGAGACCGAAGGGCGAGATGCCGTAGACGATGCCGAAGTTCACGGCCTTGGCGCGGTTGCGAGTCGTCTTGTCGAGCTGGTCGATGGGAATGCCGAAGACCTCGCTTGCCGTGAGCGAGTGAATATCAACGCCCGTGCGATACGCCTCCATCAGCAGCGGGTCTTCGCTGTAGTGCGCCAGCAGCCGCAGCTCGATCTGCGAATAGTCGGCGGAGACGAGCACGTGGCCGGGCGAAGCGATGAAGGCGGCACGAATCTGGCGTCCCAACTCGGTGCGAATGGGGATGTTTTGAAGATTGGGATTGATGGAAGAGAGACGACCCGTTGCAGTGGCGGCGGCCTGGAAGGTGGTGTGGACGCGCGCGTCGCCATCGACCAGCGTAGGCAGGATGTCGATGTAAGTGGACTTGAGCTTGGAGAGATGGCGGTAGTCGAGAACCAGCCGCGCAATGGGATGGGTTTCTGCGAGAGTTTCGAGGACATCCTGTGCAGTCGAAAGCGATTTGGACTTGCCGCGAGCGGCGGGATGCGGCAGTCCGAGGCGAACAAAGAGAAGTTCGCTGAGTTGTTTGGGGGAGTTGATGTTGAAGCGAGAGTCGGCGAGCGAATAAATCTGCTCGGCGGTGGAGTGTATCTCCGCGGCAAAGTGCGTGGAAAGCCGGGCAAGAGCGGCGAGATCGACGCGGATGCCAGCGCGCTCCATGGCAAAGAGAACGGGCGTAAGGGGAAGGTCAATCTCGCGGTAGACGCGGAGAAGTTCGAGCCGCTCGGCGTCTGCTTTCAGTGCGGGATGGAGCGCGGCAATCGCACGCGCCGCTGTGGCCGGAGTCGTGATCGGCGGCGCACCGTTGCGCGCCGCCACGTCGGCGAGCGACTGCGTGGCGTGCGTGGGGTTGAGCAGCCAGGAGAGCAGCATGATGTCGTCCGTGGGAGCGGCGAGCAGGGTCTGAGCGAGGGAAGGATCAACTACGGCGAGGCGATGCAGCAGGGATTTGGCGTCGTGGACGACGCGTGGGAATGTGGTCTGCGTGAGCAGGGCGCGGATGGGTTCGGTGAGCGCGATGGTAAGCGCAGGACCGTTCGTCGTGGCGAGGCCGAGGCGCAATGGAGCAGCGTCGGTGGAATCGGACTCGGCAAAAGCGGACTCGGCAAGATCAAGCAGCGAAGGCATGGGCCGGTCGTCGGGATCGTCGACTGCAGGAGATGGGACCGATGCGGCATCGTCGAGCGCAAGGGCAAAACCGCCGACGGCGCGCTGAAAAAAATCAGCAATCTCAACCTCGGTTGGCTCTTCGAGCGCCGGTGCAGCGGCATGATCGTCGGCTGCGGACGGAGACAGGCTGCGCAGCATCGAGGTGAACTCCAGCTCGGTGTAAAGCGCGCGCAGAGCGTCGTCGTCCGGCGAACCAAGGCGCATGGCGTCAAGATCAAGCGCGATAGGGACGGCGGTGTGGATGGTGACCAGCTCGCGCGAGAGCAGGACAGCTTCGCGATTTTCCAGCAGCGATTCGCGATAGCCTTTGCGCGTGACCTCGGAGGCATGATCGAGCAGTGCGTCGAGGGAGCCGAACTGGCGGATGAGTTCGACGGAGCCTTTGTCGCCGATGCCAGGCGCTCCGGGAACGTTGTCCACCGCGTCGCCGCGCAGCGCCATCACGTCGATGACGCGCGCAGGCGGAACACCAAGAACTTCCTCGACTTTGGCGGGGTCGAGAATCAGGTTTTCTTTCTGAGGATTGAGGATGTGCACACGATCGGTGACAAGCTGCATCATGTCCTTGTCCGGGGAGACGATGAAGACGGGATGGCCCTGCGCGGCGGCCTGCGCGGCGAGCGTACCAATGACGTCGTCGGCCTCATAGCCCTCGGCGGCAAGGACAGGAATGCGCATCGCCTCGATGGCGCGCCGAATGAAGGGTATCTGCCGCGCGAGGTCTTCCGGCATTGCTTCGCGATTGGCCTTGTAACCGGCGTAATCCACTTCGACAAACCCCTGCTCCGCGGTGCTCCATTTTTTGAGCGTGGTGATCTGCCGCGCCGTGGCATCGCGAAAGACTTCGCCGGAGAGATCGAAGACGGCGGCCAGATATACCGGCGCAAACTCCTTGCGCAGCCGCTCCAGCATATTCACAAAAACGTAAATCGCAGCCGTGGGCTGACCGCAGCGCGTGGTCATGGGCCGGGAGCGCTGCATAGCGTGGTAGGCACGGAAGATGAACGACATGGTGTCGAGCAGATATACGGGCGCGTTGTCCTGCGGCGGGGTGGATGGATTCGGGTGAGGCATCGTATGCGAGTGTAGCAGCGCACTGGGATGAGCCGAAAGCACCAGTCTTCAAGACTACAATAAGCGCGTTGTTGCGTAAGAATCTACAATTTCATTTTTTCAGAGCGCACGAAACAACATTGGAATCTCCGAAACTGAAGAATAGTCTTGCGACCGGAATGACAAAGACGAGTTCGTCATCGCAAGGATGCCGTTCTGTCAAAATCTCGATTCAGCAAGATGGCATCGGCAAGCACTCTGAGAACATCCAACCTTTCCGAGGGTGAGTGTTCGTCAATAAAACGGCGGCATAGAACATATAGAGCGGGCTGCTTCATTGCCATTTGATTCATCATTTCATGAATATCGGAGGCCCAATATCCCATGCATCGTTGGTATTTGTATATAAACCTCACAAACACCTGACAAATGCGTATCTGGGCAAGACTTTGGCCGAATGGATCACTTCCTGCACGATTAAGTATCTTCGATGCATTAGCAAGCATCTTTAGGGAACCTCTGCACAAGTCTGCCGCCTGCGTCATTCTTGAATAGACTATACGCATGAAGCGAATGGCGCGTTTTCAGCAGACGTTTGCATCGCAGTCC
>JAJZHE010000132.1 GCA_021804655.1 Acidobacteriota bacterium | reverse complement strand
ACATTGCCATTATTGCCCACGTGGACCACGGCAAGACCACACTGGTCGATGCCATGCTTCGCCAGTCCGGAACCTTTCGCGCCAATGAGCAGGTGGCCGACCGCGTGATGGACTCCAACGACCTGGAGCGGGAGCGTGGGATCACGATTCTGGCCAAGAATACGGCCATTTTCTATGGCGGAGGCAAGATCAACATCATCGATACGCCGGGCCATGCCGACTTTGGCGGCGAGGTGGAGCGCGGGTTGAAGATGGTGGACGGCGTGATGCTGCTGGTGGATGCGGCGGAGGGTCCGTTGCCGCAGACGCGCTATGTGTTGGCGAAGGCGCTGGAAGCGAAGCTGAAGCCGATGGTGGTGATTAACAAGATCGATCGCCCGGATGCGCGCGCGCAGGAGGTGTTGAACGAGGTGTATGACCTGTTCATCGACCTGGACGCGGAAGAGGAGCAACTGGATTTTCCGGTGCTGTATACGGTGGCGAAGACGGGGACGGCGACGACGGATCTGCAGACGCCGGGGACGGATCTGGAGCCGCTGTTTCAGGCGATTGTGAAGACGATTCCGGCGGCGACGGGCGACCCGGAAGCACCGTTGCAGATTCTGGTGACGAACCTGGATTATTCGGAGTACTTTGGCCGGATCGCGATTGCGCGGGTCTTCCAGGGGACGCTGAATGTGGGCGACGAGGTGGCGGTTTCGCGGCGGGATCTTTCGCTGCAGAAGACGAAGATCACCAAGCTGTTTACCTTTGCCGGGCTGAAGCGGACGGAGACGGCGACGACGGAGATTGGCGATATTGTGGCGATTGCCGGCATTGAGGGGATCACGATCGGGGAGACGATTACGAGCCTGGCGAATCCGGCTCCGCTGCCGCTGATTGTGATCGACGAGCCGACGATTGCGATGCAGTTTTCGGTGAACAACTCGCCGTTCTGCGGCAAGGAAGGCTCGCTGGTGACGAGCCGGAATCTGCGCGAACGTCTGGATCGTGAGCTGCTGACGAATGTCTCGATTCGCGTGGAGGAGGCGGATTCGCCGGACAGCTTCAAGGTGCTGGGCCGCGGGGAGATGCAGCTTGGGGTGCTGATCGAGATGATGCGGCGGGAGGGCTTTGAGCTGAGCGTGGGCCGTCCGGAGATTGTGACGAAGACGGTGGACGGCGTGCGGATGGAGCCGGTGGAGCATGTGACGATCGACGTGCCGGAGGAGTATACGGGCGTGGTGATCGAGAAGCTGGGGCCGCGCAAGGGCGAGATGACGAAGATGCACAATCACGGATCGGGGCGTGTGCGGATGGAGTTTCGCGTGCCGAGCCGCGGGATCATCGGGCTGCGCAGCGAGATGTTGACGGAGACGCGCGGGACGATTGTGATGAATACGCTGTTTGACGGCTATATGCCGTATCAGGGCGAGATTCCGCAGCGGCCTTCGGGGGTGTTGATCAGCGACCGGCAGGGCGTGACGACGACGTATTCGCTGCACGGATTGCAGGATCGCGGGGTGCTGCTGCTGGGCGCGGGCGTGGATGTGTATGAGGGAATGATTGTCGGCGAGCACTCGCGGGACAACGACCTGGACGTGAACGTGGTGCGGGAGAAGAAGCTGACGAATATGCGGGCGTCGAGCGCGGACGATGCGCTGCGGCTGGCTCCGCATCGGCTGATGAATCTGGAGCAGGCGATCGAGTTCATTGCCGAGGATGAGTTGGTGGAAGTGACGCCGAAGAATCTGCGGTTGCGCAAGAAGATATTGCAGGCGAACCAGCGTCCGAAGCGGCGCAACGACTGAAGCAGGGCGCGGGACCGGCGGGGCGAGTCACTGTGGTACGTTCCAGAGAGGCGCATCCGGTTGCGCGCAGCAGGCGCTATGGCAGAGTCTACCTCCAAACCGGCGTTTCCGGCAGGCCCGCAGGATGTGGCCGCGCTGTCGAAGCGTGGCGGACGGCAGGAGTCTGCGGTGCCGCGGTGGCTGCGTCAGGTGGAGCTGATGATTGCCGTGCTGGTGCGGCTTTATCTGGGACTGGCGCTGTGTTTTGTGCCGTGGTTTCGACCGCTGTGGGACAACAATCCGCTGTTTCTGCATGTGCCGGCGCTGTTGCCGGTGTTGACGAGCGGCGCGGTGCGTGGGCTGGTCTCCGGGCTGGGATTGCTGAACCTGTGGCTGGCGCTTGCCGGGGCGGTTCGTTCGTCCAGGGAGTGGGAGTCCTGAATCGGGCCTGTTGGAATCTGTCGCGAGGCGGTTGGCCAAAGCGCGATTCATCCGTCCAAACATTTGACCGCGAGAGGCTGGTTTGGAGTAGGCTGATCCAAACCACACGCCGAGGTCGGACAGTGTCCCAGACCGAGAAGTGCAGTGTTCTGGAGATGTGGCGCGGGTCTCAGGGAAAGCCGGGCGAGTTCGCGGAAATTCTCGTCTGGACGGTAATGATCGCAATCGTGAGTCTGCCGGTTGGCATCCTATTTGAAAGGGTGAGGCCATGACCGATGTGCAAATGAGCTTGACGGCGATCTCCGCGGTGGTCGCAACCGTGGCGGTTTTTGGTGCGTTCTGGCTGAAGGTGGAACGTGCTCAGGCGCGAAAGGTGGCAAGCACGACCGCTTCCGAGCAGGGGTATCTGCCTTTTGCGGAAGGCAAGCGGATGAGACGGATGGAAGAGGTTACGCATTCCCGTTAGACACCTGCGCGGACGCATGGAACAAAAGGATCGAAAACATGGAACCGACGATGCCGGAGCCGCTGGAACGAGCGCGGCTGGCGTATGAAAATCCGGAGTTTGTGAACAGCCCGGATGGGCGGCTGATTCGCATTCTGGCCGAGTATACGGAGCCGCTGGGCCGATTTCGGCGGGAGCGGATTCAGGACACGATTGTGTTTTTTGGCTCGGCGCGATTTCACAGCCGCGCGGAGGCGGATCGAGCGCTGGAGCTGCTGGAGAATACCGGTTCGTCGCAACTGGCTCCGCCGGAGGAGCAGCCGGCAAGCGCGGGTGCGATTGCGGATGGCTCGGCGAGCGAGTTGCAGCGGCATCGTGCGGTGGCGGCGGTGGAGATGGCGCGCTACTACGAGGACGCGCGGCGGCTGGCGGGGATGGTGACGCGGTGGGCGGCGACGGTGCCGTCGAATCCGCCGGGGCGTCATCGTTTTGTGATTACCTCGGGCGGCGGACCGGGGATTATGGAAGCGGCGAATCGCGGGGCGCACGAGGCGGGCGGCAAGTCGATCGGGCTGAATATCCGGTTGCCGTTTGAACAGAATCCGAACCCGTACATAACGCCGGAGCTGAACTTCGAGTTTCACTACTTTTTCATGCGCAAGCTGTGGTTTGCGTATCTGGCGAAGGCGCTGGTGGTTTTTCCTGGGGGATTTGGGACGCTGGATGAGATGTTTGAGCTGCTGACGCTGTCGCAGACGCACAAGCTGGCGAAGAAGATGACGGTGGTGATCTATGGGAGCGAGTACTGGAAGCGCGTGATCAACCTGCATGCGCTGGTGGATTGCGGGACGATTGCGCCGAAGGATGTGGAGCTTTTCCAGTTTGCGGATACGCCGGAAGAGGCGTTTGCGATGCTTCGGGACGGGTTGACGGCGAATCATCTGACGGTCGAGAGCGGCGGAGCGACGGAGCCTGCGTTCAACATCGAGGCATTTCTTGGCCCCGAATTTGCCAAAACCAACGTATAGTGGACGATAGGACTCGGGCACAAGTGCCGGGCGCAGTGACCGGGCAATGAGTGACAGGATGTCGGAGATACCCCAAAAATACGTGCTAAGTCCGGCTAAAATCCGGAGAAACGCCGCAATTGAACGGAAATTCGCGGGGTTTTCACGGTCTGTTGACGAGTGGATGGCCATACTGAAGCCGCAGATTGAGCGGATCAGGAGGACGACAGACCCGATGCCAGCAACCTCTGTTTCTTATCTTTGGCGCGATCACCAGGCCGTGAGCAAGTACTCGACGGGCGTTTCATTGCATAGTCACACGAACCAGTCGCAGGAGACGCTTTCGTTTGTGGCGGACTGGACGGCGCAGTATGCGTTTGTGCGCCCGCTGATGCGGTATCTGGACCGGCGGTCGTGGGATCGTCACCGGATTCGCATTGACTGGATGCGGAGCTATTGGACGCCGCCGCTGACGCCGAAGCTGGCGTGGGACCTGGAAAGCGGGCAGATCGAAAGGCTGGGCCTGAAGTCGCTGGTTTCGATTACGGACCATGACGATATCCGCGCGCCGCTGATGCTGCGGACGATGGATCGTTCGCGGGATGTGCCGGTGTCGGTGGAGTGGTCGGCGCCGTACAGCGAGGTGCAGTCGTTTCACATTGGGGTGCATAACCTGCCGGGCGAGCGAGCGGAGCAGTGGATTGCGACGCTGAACGCGTATACGGCGAATCCGACGGACGAGCGGCTGGGCGAGATTCTGGCGGAGCTGAATCGGGAACGGGATGTGCTGGTGGTGTTGAACCATCCGATGTGGGATCTGTACCTGATCGGTCGGGAGCGGCACAACTTTCTGGTGAACGAGTTTCTGCTGAAGTATGGGAACCACTTCCATGCGCTGGAGTTGAACGGGCTGCGGAACTGGGCGGAGAATCGCTCGGTGCGGCGGCTGGCGGAGCAGTGGAATATGTTGCTGGTGGCGGGCGGGGACCGGCATGGCGTGGAAGCGAATGCGAATATCAACCTGACGAATGCGACGAGCTTCACGGAGTTTGTGCATGAGGTGCGGTATGAGCGTCGGAGCGAGGTGCTGTTCCTGCCGCAGTATGCGGAGCCGTGGAAGATGCGGATTCTGCAATCGACGATCGATGCGATTCGGGATTTTCCGGAGTTTCCGTTGGGTTCGCAGTGCTGGGACGACCGGGTTTTTCATCCGGACGCAAGCGGGGCGATTCGCCCGCTGAGCGAGATATGGCCGCGGGGTCATGCGCCGCGCTCGATGCAGATGATTCTGGCGACGGCGCGTTCGCTGGGACGGCGACCGCTCAGCTCCAGCCTGAGATATGCGTGGAGCGATGACGACGAGCTGCGCTTTGAGCTGGGCGAGCGCGAGACGGCGTAAGCGCGAGCGGACCGCGAAAACAACTTCTTGGCAAACAGGAATCGAAGGCCCGCATGCAGACGGGTCGAGCCGAAGTGCGCCGCAAGGGCGCGGTCAGGAGACGGAATGTCTGCTGTCGAGATTTCATCCCGGTTGACGGGTGCGCATGGTGCCGTCGCGCCGTGGACGGCTGCGCGGATGGAGCCGTCGCGATTGCCCGATCTGCCACGCGTGGCGTACTTTCCGGATTCGTTTCATGAGGTGAATGGAGTGGCGCATACGAGCCGCCACTTCGAGGCGTTTGCGCGGCGGCGGAATCTGCCGTTTCTGTGTGTGCGCGCGGGCGAGCGCAGCCCGGCGTTGCAGCAGGAAGGGAATGTGTGGACGCTGGAGCTGCCGCGGGGCGCGCTCTCGTTTGCGCTGGAGAAAGACCTGCGGTTCGATCCGGGATATCTGCGGCATCTGCCGGCGATCGGCGAGGCGCTGGAGGCGTTTGCGCCGACGCTGATCCACATTACGGGGCCGAGCGAGCTGGGGATGGTGGGCGCGGCGGTGGCGGCGCACCATGGTCTGCCGCTGGCGGCAAGCTGGCACACGAATGTGCATGAGTATCTGGCGCGGCGCTCGGAGTGGCTGCTGCGGCTGTTGCGGCAGCCGGCTGCCGCGGGGCGGGCGATCGAGGAGTGGACGCTGGCGGCGACGGCGCGGTTTTATGCGCAGGCACAGGTGCTGTTTGCGCCGAACGAGGCGCTTTGCGCGCAGTTGCGCGCGCTGACCGGTCGGCCTTGCCACAGGATGCCGCGCGGGGTGGATACGCGGCTCTTCGATCCGGCTCGGCGTCGGCGTGCGCGGGATGCGCAGCCGTTCACGCTGGGCTTTGTGGGCCGGTTGTCGGTGGAGAAGAATGTGGCGCTGCTGGCGGCGATTCACGATCAGCTTCACGCGGCGGGGGTGCGCAATATCCGGTTTGTGGTGGTGGGCCAGGGGGCGGAAGAAGCGATGCTGCGTACGCGGATGCCGGAGCAGGAGTTTGCCGGAGTGTTGCGCGGCGAGGCGCTGGCGACGGCGTATGCGGAGATGGACCTGTTTGTCTTTCCGTCGCACACGGATACGTTTGGGAATGTGGTGCTGGAGGCGCTGGCTTCCGGGGTTCCGGCGGTGGTGACGCCGGACGGCGGCCCGGCGACGATCCTGCGGGAGGCAGCGGGCGAGGTGGGCATGGTGGTGGGGGATGAGGAGTTTGCGGGCGCGATCGAGGCGCTGGTGGCGAACCCGGCAAGGCTGGACAGGATGAGGGAAAATGCGCGCCGCTATGCGTTGACGGCGACGTGGGATGCGGTCTTCGAGGGCGTGTATCGGAAATATGGAACGTGCCGGGAAGGTGAGAACGCGCCGGGTGCGTAGGCGGGCGCGCAGGCGGGCGCGTAGTCGCGTTGGGATGCGGCGCGCGCGTGTTGATGGCATGTGATGCAGGGTATGAAATGCAGGGCTTGAAATGCAGGGCTTGAAATTCAGCGCATGAAGTCGAGCGCGCGGATGATGTAGTTTTTGAGTTCGGCGCGTGGGACGACGGCGTCGAGGAAGCCGTGCTCCAGCAGGAACTCGGAGCGCTGGAAGCCTTCAGGGAGTTTCTGGCGGATGGTCTGCTCGATGACGCGCGGGCCGGCGAAGCCGATGAGCGCGCCGGGTTCGGCGATGTTGAGGTCGCCGAGCATGGCGAAGCTGGCGGTGACGCCGCCGGTGGTGGGGTCGGTGAGGACGCAGATGTAGGGGATGCCGGCGTCGTCCATCTGGGCGAGTCCGGTGGCGATCTTGGCGAGCTGCATGAGGCTGACGACGCCCTCCATCATGCGTGCGCCGCCGGAGGCGGCGAGGATGAGGAGCGCGCTGCGCGTGGCCAGGCAGCGGTCGATGGCGCGCGCGATGGTTTCGCCGACGACGGCGCCCATGCTGCCGCCGATGAAGCTGTATTCCATGGCGCTGACGACGACCGGGTGCGGCCCGATGTGGCCGACGGCGTTGACGATGGCGTCGCGGAGTCCGGTCTGGCGCTGAGCGGCGACGAGGCGTTCGCGATAGGGCTTGCGATCGACGAAGTGGAGCGGGTCGGTGGATTCGAGATTGCCATCGACGAGGGAGTAGCCCGGCTCCAGCAGCAGCGCGATGCGCTCGCGCGCGCCCATCTTGAAGTGTTTGCCACATTTGGGGCAGACGTGGAGGTTGGCGTCGATGTCGGCTTTGAAGAGGATCTGTCGGCAGCCGTCACACTTGCTCCAGAGGCCCTCGGTGCGGACGCGCGACTCTTCGCTCTCGGCGGCACCTTCTACGCTTGACTCTTCTCGCTTGAACCAGGACATAACCATTTCATTGTACCGGACGGGCGCAGCGGGATGGGGATCGGATACGGGTGGTTCGGTGAGTGCCTGGCTATTGGTTGTGCCAGGTCAGGGCTGGTTTTGTCAGGGCTGGTTATGCCAGGTCATATCGACGCGGACGGGGATTTCATTCTTGATGGGGACGGTGAGGAAGGACGGTCGGTCGATCTTGAAGTCGGAACAGGTGGCGGGAATGATGCCGGTGATGCGGACCTGTTTGTCGACGGTGACGCGCTGGAAGGGGACGTGAGCGTAGTGAGCGGACTGGCCGGCGAACTGGACGTCGAGATCGGCAAAGATGGTGGAGGTGGTTGTGTCGGGAAAGTGGGTGCGGACGACGACCATGGGAAACTGTCCGCCGCGGGTGGTCTGGATCATGTGGAGATCGCGGTTGCTGTCGCCGGAGTCGAAGGACTTGACGGGGACGGCGATGAGGAAATCACA
>JAJZHE010000018.1 GCA_021804655.1 Acidobacteriota bacterium | reverse complement strand
GTTCCCGTCTGTTGCGTCCCGGCGGTTGGCGCTGAGGACTCGGAGCCGCTGCTGCTGCGGCGCAGCGTGGGCCGGTCGGGGTCTACCGGGCCGCTGCCGCCGGATGTGGCTGTACCGGATTTTGCGCGGCTCTGTGCACCAGCCTGGTCGCTGCCTTTGGGGTGTTTGCGCAGCAGGACTGGCTCGTCTTCGTTGAGGCCGGTGACGGTGAGTCCGCTGGTGTTCAATGCAGGTGGCGCGGGCTTTGGCAGTGGCTTCCAGACGCCGTAGCCAAGCCAGGAGTCCAGGTCGCCGAGCTGGCTGTGTCCGGCGGAGTGGAGATCGTAGAGGCCGATGGGCGTACCGGCCGATTGCAGTTCGTATTCGTTGCCGCTCTGGAGCGCGAGCGGCGCGGGCTGGCTGAGGTAGAGCGTGCCGTCGTGGAGGTGGTCGCCGTCAAAGACGGTGATGGGAATGAGACGACTGGCGGAGGGCTTGCCGGGTGGGCCGGTCCACTCGAGGACGGCGACGGCGCGAAGGGTGGAGCCTTTGACGGGTTTCGATGTGTCGATGTGTCCGGGGTATTGCGCGTGGGCTATGGGTGAGGCGGCGAGCAGGGCGGCGGCGATGACAAGTGTGCGCGGGATGGAAACCAGGGCGGATGGAATGGTGGGCAGGTTGTGGCTGGCGCGGGTATGCTGGAGTTGCCCGGACGGGCAGGCCAACGAGCGCCGTGTGCGCTCAGGATGGCCGCGCCGCTGGCGAAACGAGGAATCGACGATGGAAGTGAACGAGAAAGTCGCCAACTTTACGCTCCAGGACGACCAGGAAAAGGCGGTGAACCTGACCGACTTTGCCGGAAAACCGGTTGTACTCTTTTTTTATCCCAAAGCGGACACCCCTGGCTGCACGATTGAGGCCTGCGGCTTCCGGGATACTTTCACAAAGCTGCAGGCGGCAGGCGCTGTGGTGCTTGGAATCTCGCGGGATACGCCGCGGGCGCAGCGCAAATTTCGCGAGAAATACGACCTGCCGTACACGCTGCTGGCGGATGTGGATGAGGTGGTGTGCAACCAGTTTGGCGTGCTGAAGGAAAAGAACATGTACGGGAAAAAGGTATGGGGGATCGAGCGAACAACGTTTGTGATCGGCCCGGACCAGCGGCTGGTGCATGTGTTTCCCAAGGTGAAGCCGGAGGGTCACGCCGAGGAAGTGCTGGCAGCGCTGAAGGGCTGACAGCGGAAAACTGATTTTCTACTAGGGAAACGCGTTGAAAAAGGCGCCCACCAGACGATGCACGGCCCAAGCTTCGGACGCGGATTGGCTGCTCCCGCCGATACCCCGGCGGCACAGAAAACGACACCATCTTCCGAACCGACTTGCGAGAGATCCCAAACTCCCGCACCGCAGTCCGTTGGCTCATCCCCTCGACCTCTTCCACGCAACTTGCCCAGGCACAGTACGACGTACAAACTCTCAGTTACGAAAACAGTCAGTCGTATAACGTGGTATCTTTTATCAAACGCCGGGGATCATTGGCTCGGAAAAATCGCAATACACATGGACCTGGCAGGACACGGAGACCAACAGTTCAACCAATGGAAATGGAAACTCAGTCAACCTCCTTCTACAAACAAACTCGACCGATTGCACTGCGAAAGTAGTAGTCTTCGAGGACACGCTTTACCACACATTTGCATTTCAGACTCCGGAAGGCTATTCCGAATGCAATTGAGACATACGAAGAATAAAAGACTCTATGGTGATGAATCAGAGTTGCATGTTTGCTCAAGCCGGAAGTGTCGGCTTCCGGCTTGCGTGGATGGCGTCCTGCTTGCAGTTTGCATCTTCCTCTCGTCGTGCAGCGGAGGCGGATCAGCGACGAAGATCCCACCGTCCATTGCGCCAACGATTCTGACGCAGCCGGTGAGCCAAACGATGCTGATGGGCCGCACGGCGACGTTTTCGGTCGCGGCCAGCGGAACAGCGCCGTTGCTGTATCAGTGGTATAAAAATGGGGCGGCGATGGGGGGCGTCAACTCGGCGAGTTACACCACGCCGACGGTGACTCTGGCGGACAACAATACGACTTACTCGGTAACGGTTTCCAATGCTGCCGGATCCGTGACCAGCAACACCGTTACGCTGCTCACGGGCCCGCGAGCGCCGATGCAGGGTGATCTGCGATACCTCCAGTGGGAACAAGTGCCGCTCGCGTCCGAAATCGGCGATCAGTATGGAACCGGCTTCTTACATGAGATTGATGGAGACACGATTACCGGATCAGGCCTTCTCCCTTTCCCTCTGTCCATCGGCTCTTACGCGGCAACCGCCGGGGACAGCTATAACTATTTGTCATGCTATTGGACTGCTCAACAAACCGGGATAGCTCCGGGGACGCAGGTTGTGCCGCTGATGGATATCTTCACCTTTGGCACGGTGATTCCAGCAATGGGTGAGACATACGCGCTGTATCTCCAATCCATTGCAACGGCAAAGGGCGTTATCATCTCCATGGACTATCATCCAAGCTGCCAGCAGATTGGCGTTCTTCAGATATCTACATCACAGAGCACTGAGCCAGACTTCGACCAGCGAATGGAGTTAGTGGATCCGGCCAACCTCCAGGCGCAGGTGGCCGCCGACGGCGCGGCAAGCCGCATCGTCAGCGCAGTAACCTACGACAAAATCAGCGGCAAATTCGTTCTTCTTTCCTATGGCTGGCAGGGCGACACCACCGCCGCCTACGAAGCTGCAACCTTCATTGCACAGCCCGCCAATGTCCTGGCCGACGCCGAGCAACTCGCCAATCAGGGCTACTTCATCAGCGCAGTCGGCGGCGACGATACGGGAGGCTACGCTCTGGTGGGCATGCGCGTTGCCGGAGACACGATCCCACGCCCCTGGTATGCAAATTATTTTCTTTTAAGCACAAACCAACAAACCACAACTAACGGGAATCTACCTGCGGTCTCTGATCCGGCACCATTCAATCCAATTTTCAATCTCCGCGAGACATCCGTCGGTACTTCGGATACAAATGCACTTTATTCATTCTCCGAACAATAGAGACTGGCAAGGATGGAAATCAGGCGCAATTTGTAGACTCACAGGCCGCATCACGCGCGAGCGCAGGGCTTCAGGCGGAGTGGACGATGCGTCCTTCGCTGAGGGTGTAACGAACGCGGCCGCGCAGGGTCCAGCCGTCGAAGGGCGAGTTGCGGGAGCGGGAGCGGGAGTCCGCGGCGCGCCAGGTCCATTCGGCGTCGGGGTCGAAGACGATGACGTCGGCGAAGCTGCCGACGGCGAGGGTTCCGCGACCTTTGAAGCCGAGCAGCGCGGCGGGCTGGGCTGTGAGCAGGCTGAGGACGCGGCTGAGCGGCAGATGCCACTCGCCGTGGAGCCAGCGCAGGCAGAGGCCCAGCGCGGTTTCCAGGCCGGTGATGCCGTTGGGCGCACGCTCGAACTCGACCTCTTTTTCGTGTGCCGCATGCGGCGCGTGATCGGTGGCGATGGCATCGACGACGCCGTCGAGGATGCCCTGGATCATGGCGTCGCGGTCGGCCTCGGAGCGCAGCGGCGGGTTCATCTTGGCGTGGGTGTTGTAGCAGCCGATGTGCTGCTCGGTGAGCAGGAAGTGGTGCGGCGCAACCTCACAGGTGACGCGCAGGCCGTTGCGGCGCGCCTGGTGTACGGCTGCAACGGCCTGCGCGGTGGAGGTGTGCGCGACGTGCAGGTGCGGATGAGCGCCTTTGCTTTCGCGGTCCAGCTCGGCCACCAGGCGAATGTCGCGCTCGACAAGTCCATACTCGGCCTCGGGTGGCATGCCGCGCAGGCCCAGACGAAAGGCCAGGGCGCCGGCATTCATGCTGGCTCCCTCGGTGAGGCGTGTGTCCTCGGCGTGCTGGATGACAGGAAGCCCGTGACGCGTGGCGGCGGCGAGGACTTCGCGCATGATGTTGTCGCGCAGGATGGGGTGGCCGTCGTCGGTGACGGCGACGGCTCCGGCAGCCTTCAGCGCGGCGAAGTCGTTGATCTGTTCTCCGCGCAGGCCGCGCGTGGCGGCGGCGATGGGAAAGACGCGGGCGCTTGCGCCGCGCTCCGACGACTGCATCCAACGGGTGATCTCGGGAGTGTCGTTGGTGGGAACGGTGTTGGGCATGGCGGCGACGGCGGTGAATCCGCCCGCGGCGGCGGCGGCTGTGCCAGTGGCGATCGTTTCCTTGTGCGTCTGCCCAGGCTCGCGCAGGTGAACGTGAATGTCGATGAGGCCGGGCGCGACGACCAGGCCGGTAGCGTCCAGCGTGACGACAAGCGCGGCATGCTCAGAAGCGAGGCGAATGCGTCCTGGAGCGGCAACCTCGGCAACTCGGCCATCGCGCAGCAGAAGGTCTTTCTTTTCGTCGATGCCGGCAGCGGGATCGATGAGGCGTCCGCCGCGAATGAGGGTGAGAGGCGCTGCGGGATTCATTGTGCGGCTCCGGAGACGGTGGATGAGTGAAGATCAAGTGCGCGTTCGACGAGGGCCATGCGGATGGCGACTCCATTGCGGACCTGATCGAGAATGCGAGATTGCGGACCGTCGGCAACTTCTGCGGTCAGCTCCAGGCCGCGAATGATGGGGCCTGGATGGAGGATGTGTGCAGCAGGCGCATGTGCGGCCAGGCGCGCGGCAGTGAGCTGGTAGTCGCGGCGATACTCATCCAGATCAAGCTGAAGGCCAGCGAGCCGCTCGGCCTGAATGCGCAGCATCATGACAATCTGCGAGCTGGCCAACGCGCGGTCAAAGTCCCGTTCGATGCGGATGCCTGGACCGACCTCAGCAACCATGGCAGGCAGCAGCGCCGGTGGTCCGCAAAGCTGAACCTGCGCGCCCAGACGCGGCAGCAGAAGCATGTTGCTGCGCGCGACGCGGCTGTGGAGGATGTCTCCGGCGATGGTAACGGTGATGCCGGAGAGTGTGTCCGCGGCGACGGTGGTGACGCCGGAACGCAGGCATGCGAGGATGGTGCGCAGATCGAGCAAAGCCTGCGAAGGATGCTCATGCATGCCGTCGCCGGCGTTGAGTACCGGCAGGCCGGTGACCTGCTCCAACAACCACGGCGCACCGGAGTTGGGATGGCGCAGGAGGATGGCTTCCGCGCCGAGCGCGCGCAGCGTGAGGCCAGTGTCCTTGAGCGATTCTCCTTTTTCGATGCTGGATGAGAGGCTGGAGACCAGCGTGGTGTCCGCGCCCAGCGCTTTGGCGGCCAGCTCAAAGCTGGTGCGGGTGCGGGTGGAGGACTCATAGAACAGCAGCGCGATCTTGCGCTTGGCCAGTCTGCGAGCACGTGTCAGCGGATCTTCGTGCTCAAGAAAACTGGCGCGTGTGAGAATCTGCGCGACCTCATCAAGCTCCAGATCGGAAATTCCGAGCAGCGAGCCAGGGTGAACGGAACTGGCAAAAAATGGAGTGGAAGCAGGAAGCGCATCCGGGAGTGTGCGCGGTACGCGGGCGGAATGGCGAACTTCGATCATAAGGGTCCCGACCCAGTGTAACCAGATGGGCGAGATCTGTGCAGGCGGGCGCGGCAGAATGCGGTGCAATACTCCGCAGGAGAGCGAGGCGCAATCGATTGACACAATTCGTCCGTGCGCTCAGTCTTTGCGCTCAGTCGATACGCTCAGTCGATACGCTCGACCAGCAGCACCTGTTCGTCCTCATCGACCTCGCGAAACTTGACCTCGATAATCTCGCGGCTGCTGGTGGGCACGCTGCGGCCAACGTAAGTGGCTTCGATGGGCAGCTCGCGATGGCCGCGGTCAATGAGCACGGCAAGCTGGACGCGGCGCGGGCGACCGTGGTCAAAGAGCGCGTCCAGAGCGGCGCGGACGGTACGTCCGGTGTAGAGAACGTCGTCGCAGAGAATGACGTCGCGACCGTTGACATCCATCCTGGAATCGGTTGAGCGGACGATGGGGCGTTCGTCGTGGGTGCTCAGGTCGTCGCGATAGAACTGAATGTCGAGGACGCCGGTTGCAATGGGGTGCTTCTCGATGGTGGCGATGTGCGCGGCCAGGCGCGTAGCCAGCGGAACTCCGCGGCGCTTGATGCCAACGAGCATCAGGTCTTCGGAAGCGTTGGTCTTTTCAACGATCTCGTGCGCAAGACGCACGAGAGTCCGCTCAATCTCAGAGGCGGACATGAGGCGTCCTTTTTCGCGAAGTTGCGGGGATGGGGTGGCGTCACTCATGGAAAGCTCCAGTGTCTCTCGACGGGATGAAAGGTCCGCGAAGAATGCTTAGCTGCCATTGTAGCCGGAGGGGATGGAAATGGCGCAGTGTCAGACACGCGGGCGACGACGCTCCGCTGGCAGCAGACGCGTGCCAAGCATGCCGCCAAGGACGGCAAAAAGCAGAAGAAAGATAGCCGCAAAAAGGAAGGCAAAAAGCATGAATCCGGCGCGGCCCTGTGGAGACTGAAGCAAAGCCGACCAGAAGTGCGCCATTTGCGCAGCATCCGCACTGGAAAAACCCGGCTGCGCGGCCATCTGATGGTTGATCTCCGTCACCTGATCCATCAGCCGCGCAACCAGCAAGGACCATTCCGAATCCATCTGAGCGCCTTGGTGAAGCGGAAAACGCTGAAGCCAGAGCGCGATGCCGTTGACAAAGAGCGTGAGCCAGGCGGCGACCAGCCCGGTGACCAAACCAATGCGCGCCCCCATGCCCATTGTGATCCAGCCGGAACGCGCGCGCCGACCATAGAGGACCACGGCCCATGCGGCAGCGGCAAGCATCCACAGGATCGACAACGACTGGCCAATGGTGGACAGCCCGGAGCAAAGCAGGCCGGCGGGGATGCCGAGCAAAATGGCCGCATTGAGCGCGATACGCCAGGAGATACCCGTCTCGGAAGTGGTGCCGACAAGCACGCTGACACCCAGGCCTGACGGCTCAGATTGCCGCTCGGCAGCCGAGCCATCCACGGCTTCATCCTGCTGGCAGACGAGTTGTGGCATTCCGCATGCAGAGCAGAAGCGGTCATTCTCGCCAATGGATTCACCACAGCGCATGCAGGCCGGAATCACGCAATACTCCTCGAAGTCTTCACTGATTTAGTGTAGCGTCTGTCGAGCGGGAGGCGGGGAAAAGCGAAGCGGGATGCCGCAGACCTGGCATCCCGCTTCGAGATTACAGAAGAACGCGGAGGAATCGACTACTCGGTGATCTGAACCGAGCGGTCCAGATGGAAGGTGAGCAGCGTCTCCGCGGGAAGCACGATCTGTTTGTTTCCGGTGAAGGCGCTGCCTGCGGTTCCAGCTCCGCCACCGACAAGTCCGCCGATCAAAGCACCCTTGCCTCCACCGGTCAAACCGCCGATCAGCGCGCCAAGACCGGCTCCGCCGCCGATCATGAGCGCGCTACGCTTGCCTTTGCCTTTTTCCACCTTGTCGATGGTGCTGGTGCGGACGGGATAGCTGCCCCACTGGGTGTGAACGCGATCCAGTTGCACAGCCAGCAGCGCTTCGCCCTTGAAGCGGCCCAAAGCCCTGGCCTCGATGACCGTGCCTTCAGCGCGGGAGCCACGCGGAATGATGACCTGACCATCGCTGGACAGGACATCATCGGCAACGGTGGCGCTGAAGCTATCGCCAGGCTGGCTGATCTTGGAACCGAGGTCGCTGTCCAGACGGACACGGATGCGGCTGCCCGCCGGAAGATTGACAACGGCAGGTGGCGGCGGCTGTGCGGGTGCCGAGGGTGCAGCAGAACCACCGCCGGCAGGCGGCATATTCGCGGTGTTGCCGGGCGCAGCAGCGTTATTGGCGGCTCCGGTGGGTGCCGCTGAGCCGGATGCGGTCGTGGACTTCGAGCCAGGCTTGCAGCCTGTGGCGGGGATGAGCAGAGTGAGCAGAACAGCAGCAAAAAGAGTAACGTTGCTTTGCGAATTGCGATACGCGTTCATACGTCCGTCTCCTGATGGGGGGTGCTCCAGAAATAATGGGATTCTCCAGCGCAAGCATACCATTGCATACGACCATCTGCCGTCAATTTGAGAAGATAAAACCGATCAACGCGGCTCGTCCAAGTTCCCGTTGCCTTTCAGCCGGTTGCCGCGCGCGTGATACCCTGCCTGCATTGCAATCTGATCGTCCATTGCTTGGGGGCAGTGCAAGTGAAACCTATTTCGGTCCTGTGTCTTCGTTGCTTTTCTCGCACTGCATTCTTACTGATGCTCTCCGTGCTTCCGATGATGTTCATCGCACCGACAGCATGGGCATGGAAACCGAAGGAGATGAAGGTCATCGTCGGCGCATACGCTGAAGGAGCGGAGCCGGATACTCCGCTCAGCTTCTATGCGCAGGATGGCAAGCTGTGGGTGGAAAGCGAGCGCCAGATGCCGATTGCGCTCAAAGCTGTCTCCGCGTTGGAATTCCGGGCCGAGAATAATATCGTCTTCCGATTTGAGCATCTGCCCGCCGGCTGGTCGGTGAGGCGCGTTGCGCCCGGAGGCGACGCCGTCACCCTCATGCGCGTCGGCAACGCCCAGCCACTGACTTTTCATCACTACGAACGAAGCGAGGCGATGATTCCCATGCGGGATGGGATTCACCTGCACGCCGTCATCCTGACCCCAACCGACATCCACGAGCCACTGCCGATTCTGCTCACACGCACACCGTACGGCGTCAGCGGCCTGACGCCGCAGTCCTTTGTCGCGCAGCAGCCGCAGCTTGCTCGCGATGGTTACATCCGTGTCGAAGAGGACATTCGCGGGCGTTACGGCTCGGAGGGCGTCTTCCGCATGATGCGTCCGCTGGCAGACCACAGCGACCCAAAAGCTATCGACGAAAGCACAGACGCCTTTGACACAGTCGCCTGGCTGGTGAAGCACTTGCCCGCGAACAACGGTCGTGTGGGCGTGATGGGCATCAGCTATCCTGGCTTCCTGACAACGATGGCGGGCATCGATCCGCACCCGGCGGTGAAGGCGATTTCCCCTCAGGCGCCGATGATCGATGTCTGGCGCGGCGATGATTTCTTCCACAACGGAGCCTTCCGCCAGACCTACGGCTACGACTACGGCATCATGCTGGAAACCAGCAAGGAAAACGCCGAGGTCGATTACGGCAAAGATGCCTCGGGACAGGCCCGCGACGGATTCGATTTCTTTCTGGCTCGCGGCAACTTCGCACAGGATGTTGCACAGTCGGGCGTGAACAAATCGCTGCCCACCTGGCAGGATTTTCTCGATCATCCAGCCTACGACGAGGTGTGGCGCGCGCGCGGTGTCGAATACCACCTGAACGCAGTCTCCGTTCCCACGCTCACCGTCGGCGGATACTACGATCAGGAAGATATGTGGGGACCGCAGGAGGAGTACAAGCGCCTGGAACCGCACGATGCAAACCACGAAAATTTCCTGGTGCTGGGTCCGTGGCGTCATGGCTCCTGGTCTGCCACCTCGCGCCACATTGGTGCCTTGCAATATGGTGCTGCCATCGGCGAAGAATACAGGGCACAGATCGAAGCGCGTTTCTTCGCTCACTACCTCAAAGACCAGCCCGGATTCACGCTGCAGGATACGGCCAGCTTCCAGACCGGCTCGAATACGTGGAAATACTATCCTCACTTCCCTCCTCCGGCTTCGCACCCGACCGACTTCTGTCTCGGTGCCGATCATGCTTTGCATGCGGGCGACGGCTGCGTACCCGGCGGCGTCTCTTATCTCTCTGACCCAGCCAATCCCGTCCCCTATCGTCATCGGCCCATCCAGCCCACTTACGGCAAAGGTTCCCAGTGGTACACCTGGATGGTCGAGGATCAGCGCTTCGTTACAGGTCGCAACGATGTCGCAGTCTGGCGCATGCCGCTTGATCGTGACCTCACCCTCACCGGCGAAGTCGTGGCCGATCTGTTTGCTCGCACCACCGGCTCCGACGGCGACTTCGTCGTCAAGCTCATCGATCAATATCCGAACGACGATCCGGACCCAACCATGCGCGGCTACCAGCTCATGACCAACATGGAGATTCTCCGTGGCCGCTATCGCAACAGCTTTGAACATCCCCGGGCCATCACGCCAGGCAAAATTACCGAGTTCCGCTGGAGCCTGCACGACATCGATCACGTCTTCAAGAAAGGCCACACGCTCATGGTCGAGGTGCAAAGCACCTGGTTTCCGCTCTACGATCGCAATCCGCAGAGCTATGTGCCCAATATCATGACCGCTCCAGTATCGGCATATCAAAAGGCAACCATTACCATCCTTGCCGGCCCCACGGACCCGTCGCGCATCCTGCTGCCCGTCATGCCGTAACGAGAGCGAACTCCCAGGATTACCGAAGACCGCAGATGAAGATTCGCAGTTGTCAGCAACTACCGATGAGACCGATAAAGCCATCTCTCACATTGACACGGGATACGTGTACACGTATCCTTATGGAATGAACCTCACGCTTTCGATCGACGATCGCATCGTTCAGCAGGCTCGCCGCAAAGCCGCAGAGATGGGAACGACCGTAAATCAGTTGGTTCGGGATCGTCTGGCCGAGTTCGCCGGAGATGAAGACAGCGAAGCAGCCATTGCCCGTTTTGTCACTTTATCCGGTCTGGGAGATTCTCAGGGATGGAAGTGGAGCCGCGAGGAAATCTACCAGGATCGCCTGGAGCCGAATGGCAAGGCATAGGGTCTTTCTGGACACCAATCTCCTGATCTACACCGATGACGCTGCTTCGCCAGCGAAGCAGTCCGCAGCAATCCGTCTTTTTGAAACGCATTTGCGTCAACGTTCAGGCGTCGTCTCGATTCAGGTTTTGCAGGAATACTTTGCCGTGGTGACAGGGAAACTCAGACTTAGCCCGGATGTAGCCCGGGAAAAGGTTGGAATCCTGAGCCTTCTCGTAGTTCACCAGCCTTTGATATCGGATGTTCTCGCCGCGATTGACTTGCATCGGCTGCATAAAATCTCATTGTGGGATGCTTTGATCGTGCGGGCTGCGAGCGAGTCCGGATGTCGCACGCTCCTGACCGAAGACCTGAGGCATGGACAACGAATCGACGGGGTAGAGATCGTGAACCCATTTCTAAGCTAAAATAACGACAGAACGGTGCATTTTCTTCAGCCCATCACGACTTTTCTCTAGCGGCTCCCGCCGCTCATGCGTTGTATTGTGCCTGCACCCTGCTCACGCCCTCCATTCACCCATCTGCTATGTAGAACCAACTGCGCCGAGTCGCCCCAAGGAAGCCCGATGTTTGACCGCCTGGAACAAATGGAAACCCGTTACACCGAACTGGGTGATCTGCTCGCACAGCCAGAAATTCAGCAGGATCGCGAAGCCTATCAGCGAGCCGCCAAGCAGCATCGCGACCTGGAAGAGACCGTGGAAATCTATCGCACGTGGAAGCAAACGCGCCAGGCTCTGGAGGATGCACGCCTGATGATGAGCGAAAGCGATCCGGAGTTGCGCGAGATGGCCACCGAAGAAATCAGCGTTCTGGAGCCGAAATTGCCGATCATCGAGGACGCTTTGAAGGTTCTGTTGCTGCCTAAAGACCCCAACGACGACAAGAACGTCATCCTTGAAATCCGCGCCGGCACGGGCGGCGACGAGGCTTCGCTCTTTGCCGCTGAGGTCTTCCGCATGTACCTCCGTTTTGCAGAGCAGCATCGCTGGAAGGTTGAGATTCTGTCCAGTTCCGAGTCCACCGTCGGCGGCATGAAAGAGATCATCGCGCTGATCGAGGGGAACCGCGTCTACTCCCAGATGAAATATGAAAGCGGTGTGCATCGCGTGCAGCGCGTGCCCGCCACAGAGACGCAGGGCCGCGTTCACACCTCTGCCATCACGGTCGCCGTGCTTCCTGAAGCCGAGGAAGTGGATGTGAAGATCGAAGCCAAAGACCTGCGTATCGATACCTTCTGCTCCTCTGGACCAGGCGGCCAAAGCGTCAACACCACTTACTCGGCGATCCGCATTACACACCTGCCCACGAATACGGTGGTCAGTTGCCAGGACGAAAAATCCCAGATCAAGAATCGCGAAAAAGCGATGCGCGTCCTACGCTCGCGCCTCTATGAGGTGGAGATGGAGCGCCAGCACGCCGCACTGGCCAAAGAGCGTAAACAGCAGGTGGGCACCGGCGATCGCAGCGAAAAAATTCGCACGTACAATTTCCCGCAAAACCGCCTGACCGACCACCGCATCGGACTGACGCTGCATCAGCTTGACCTCATCATGGAGGGCCGCCTGCAATCGATCGTTGATGCGCTCGTTGCCCACGCGCAGGCCGAGCAGTTGAAAGCGGACGCGAGTCATGCCGCCTGAGACGATACGCGCCTGGCTGCGAGAAGCGGAGAGCTTGCTCGCTGCTGGCGCTCATCCGGAACACGCTCGCCTCGATGCGGAGTTAGTACTGCGTCACATCCTTCAGCAGGACAGGGCCTGGCTCATCGCTCACGCCGACGACAGCGTCTCCTCGCACTCTGCACAGCACTTTGAAGAGTTGTTACGTCGTCGCATCCTCGGCGAGCCAGTGCAATACATTCTGGGCGAAACTGAGTTTCACGGCCTCACTTTCGCCGTTCAACCCGCGGTGCTCATTCCGCGCCCGGAGACGGAACTGCTGGTCGAGCACGTACTCCATTTTGTTCTTTCGCTAGAGTCTCCGCGTATTCTCGATCTCGGCACAGGATCCGGAGCTATCGCCATCGCTCTTGCCGTCGCCTGTCCACAGGCGCAGTTGGTGGCTGTCGATCTCTCGCCGGCAGCGCTTGCTGTGGCTGAAAAAAACGCCGCACTTCATCGCGTACAGGATCGCATCGACTTCCGCGCAAGCGATTTCTTTTCCGCAATTGGCGATCTACGCTTCGACTGCATCGTCTCAAATCCGCCTTACGTTCCGGTTGCCGACAAAGAGACACTTGCCGTCGAGGTGCGCGAACACGAGCCAGCGCTGGCGCTCTTTGCAGGCGACGATGGCCTCGATGCGTATCGGCGGCTCATCCCGACTTCACTTTCTCATCTGACGCGCGGTGGCATGCTTGCGCTGGAGATCGGCTTCGGCCAAAAGGAACCCGTCTCCGCTCTCCTTGTCGCTGCCGGCTTTCAGCACATTGAAATTTTGCCCGACTATCAGCGGATTCCGCGCGTCGCCGTCGCCGTCGCTCCTGTTTTATGATTCTTCACGGATCGAAAGTGCATCCAATGTGTGTAAAACTTTTTTCAACCAACAAAACTTTGACTTCGAGGTAATGCATGACAGCTTCCAGAGGATACGCCACCACCAGCGCTCAATCGCCCCTTGCACCGTTTTCCTTTGAACGCCGGGATCCGCTTCCAGGCGAAATCGTGATCGAGATTCTCTACTGCGGCGTCTGCCACAGCGACTTGCACATGGCCCGCAACGAGTGGGGCCAGTCCATCTACCCGCTTGTCCCCGGCCATGAAATCGTGGGCCGCGTCACCGCTGCTGGTTCAGCCGTCCGCAAATTCAAAGTCGGTGACATCGCAGCCGTCGGCGTCATCGTCGATTCCTGCCGCGCCTGCACCCCTTGCAAAAGCGGTGAAGAACACTACTGCGAACAGGGTGCAACGCTCACCTACGCCGCGAAGGATCGCATCGACGGTTCCATCACCATGGGCGGATATTCCAATAACTACGTCGTCGATGAGCACTTTGCACACACCGTTCCTGCGGGCCTTGACCTCGCCGGAGTCGCGCCTCTGCTCTGCGCCGGCATCACCACGTATTCTCCGCTCCGCCACTGGAAAGTCGGTCCCGGCATGAAAGTCGGCATCGTCGGACTGGGTGGACTTGGGCACATGGGACTGAAATTCGCGCACTCCTTTGGCGCGCATGTCGTGCAGCTCACCACCTCGCTCAAAAAGAAAGAGGATGCTCTGCGCCTGGGCGCCAATGAAGTTCTACTCTCCACAGACGCGGCTGCGATGGCGCGCCACGGACGCAGCTTCGATTTCATCCTCGACACAGCCTCTGCGCCGCACGACCTGGATCCATATCTCACGCTCCTCAAGCAGGACGGCACGCTCGCACTCGTCGGGCTGCCAGAGAAACCGCCTGCGGTCAGCGTCTTCTCGCTCATCACCAAACGGCTTTCCATAGCCGGTTCCATGATCGGCGGCATGCCGGAGACGCAGGAGATGCTGGACTACTGCGGCAAACACAACATCACCTCCGACGTCGAGGTCATCCCCGTTCAACAGATCAACGAAGCCTTCGAGCGCATGCTGCGTCAGGATGTGAAGTATCGCTTTGTGCTGGACATGAAGACGCTCTGATTCTTCGAGCGTGTTTTATAAACCACAAAAAGCTGGAAACCCCTCGGTTGAGACCCGCAATCAAAGCGGGTCTCAGAAAATCGACCGGAGCCGCTTTGGCATATACGAAACACGCTCTCGCACGCGGCGTCGCAAGCCATCGGGGACAGCATCGTCATGCTGTCCCCGATTTTCTTTGCAACCTGGATTCATGCCGGCAGAAGGTTGGTATAGATCGCCATGCCCGCCACAGCGTCCACGCCGATGGCTGCAAGCGCGTCGATCTCATCCTGGCTGCGAATGCCTCCGGCCACAATCAACCTGCGGCTGGTGCACGCGCACAGTCGTTCCGCAATCTCCAGCGGAAACCCCTGCAACAAACCTTCGCCATCGATGTGAGTGTAGAGATATCCATCCACAAACGGATCCAGACTGGTCATCGCCTCTTCCGCGGTGAGCGCAATCGATACGGTCCAACCTTTGATCGCGATGTGGCCGGCGCGCGAATCAATCCCAGCCAACAGAAACCGCGTGCCCACTTCCGCCGCCATCTCCTGGGCAAACTCCGTACGCACCACGCCGCGTCTTTCCTGCTCGCCAAACAACGCAGAGCCGAGAATCACCTGTTGCGCTCCCGCATCCAGCCGCCTACGCGCGGCTTCCACGCTGCGAATGCCACCGCCGACCTGCACTGGAAGCCGCTTGGCAATCCGTTCCACCAAAGCTGTATTCTCGCCCTTGCCCATCGCCGCATCAAGATCAATCAACTGCACGCGTGAATAGGCGCGGAAGCGTTCGATCCAGTACTCCACGTCGTCGGAGGCAATGCGCAAGCGCTCGCCTTGCTCCAACTGCACAATGCGCCCGCCCATCAGATCAATCGAAGGAATCAGCATGGAAGCCTCACTGGAATCTTCTGCACGGCGAGCTGTTCTTTCAGCACGCGCGCACTGGATATGCCGAAATGAAAGATACTCGCCGCCAGCGCCGCATCGGCGCAGCCGCTCGTAAAGACTTCTGCAAAGTGCTCCACGCTGCCCGCACCGCCAGAGGCAATTACAGGAATGTTGACCGCGCGGCTCACCGCAGCAGTCAGCGCGCAATCGAAGCCGGCCCGTGTTCCGTCTGCGTCCATGGACGTCAGCAGAATCTCGCCGGCGCCGCGCTGCGCCGCCTCGCGCGCCCACTCGATCACGCCAAGACCGGCATCGCGTCGTCCTCCGTGCGTGAAGACGCGCGCGCTGCGCACTGGGTCTTGCGCAGCAGCATCGCGCCGCGCATCGATCGCCACCACCACCGCCTGCGCGCCGTATTCAGCTCCGATCTCGGAGATCAGTTCAGGATTCTGCAATGCTGCGGAGTTCAGGCTGACCTTGTCCGCACCCGCCTCAAACACAGCAGATGCATCCTGCAGTGTGCGAATTCCGCCGCCCACCGTGAACGGAATAAAAAGCTGCTCAGCCGCGCGTCGTACGGTCTCCAACAGCGTCGCACGGCCTTCGTGTGTCGCCGTGATATCCAGCAGCACAATCTCATCCGCGCCTGCTTCCGCGTGGCGTCGCGCCAACTCCGCCGGGTCCCCGGCGTCCACGATATCGACAAACTGAACACCCTTCACCACGCGTCCATTCCGCACATCCAGGCAGGCAATCACGCGTCGCGTCAACATGCTGCCATCTCCAGAAAATTGCGCAGAATCTTCAACCCGGTCGCGCCGGATTTCTCCGGATGAAACTGCACGCCACAAACATTTCCGCGCTGGCAAGCAGCAGAAAACTGACCCATGTATTGGGTCGTCACAATCGTCTCCTGGCTCACGTCAGCGCGCCATGCGTGCGTGAAGTAGGCGAAATCGCCGCTTTCAACCCCCTTCAGCAGCGGCGTTGCGCGCAGGAGTTCGAGCTGATTCCATCCCACATGCGGCACCTTTTCTGCACCGTCTTCTGCGCCATCCGGAAAACGTGTCACTTGCTCGGTGAAATATCCCATGCCCGGCTGTTCCGGCGCTTCCGTACTGCCTGCATACAGCCACTGCATCCCCACGCAAATGCCAAGGAACGGCACGCCTCGCGCGATTGCTCCGCGGATTGCCGCGGTCATTCCGGATCGATCCAGTCGCACCGTTGCAGCAAAATGTCCAACTCCTGGAAGCACGATCCGCGTTGCGCGCTCCAGCTCATCTGCCTGCGTCGCGACGCATACCTCTGCGCCCAGAAAGCGCAGCGCTTTCATCACAGATGTCAGGTTGCCCGCCTTGTAATCAACCACCGTCACCATTACAGCAGCCCCTTCGTGCTTGGCAACAGTTTGGCCATCTGTCGATCGCGAGAACAGGCACCGCGCAGCGCGCGCGCAAAGGCCTTGAAGCTTGCCTCAATCTTGTGATGATTGCTGCGTCCGTACATCACCTTCACATGTACGTTCGCTCGCGCACCGCGCGCAAATCCCTCAAAGAAATCCGTCACCAGTTCACTTTGCAGATCGCCGACCAGCCGCGTTCGCACCGCAGTATCCACCACGTACGCCGTTCTGCCAGACATATCCACCGCCGCGACGGCAAGCGTCTCGTCCATGGGCATCACAAAGTAACCCGCACGCAGAATTCCGCGCCGGTCGCCGAGTGCGCGGTCAAACGCTTCGCCAAGCGCGATGCCCACATCTTCAACCGTGTGATGCTGGTCCACATCCAGATCGCCCTTGCAGCTCAGCTCCAGGTCGAATCCACCATGCCGCGCAAACAACTCCAGCATGTGATCGAAGAAACGAATTCCGGTTCGCACCTGATATTGTCCTTTGCCTTCGATGGTCAGCCGCAGCACAATTGTCGTCTCCGTTGTGTGCCGCATGATCTCCGCGCTCCGCAACGGTGCAGACTCCGTCATACTCTCAATCTCGTTTTCCATTACACTCAGGGATTTCATCGTGCCACTCCAATTCGCGATTGCGTTCCAATATTCAGTCTGCGCAGCGCGGCTTCCATGACCATCGCTGCTGTGCGCATCTGCGCGCGTGTTCCCACCGTGATGCGGACGAGGCCATCGCAGCCAGGATCTGCCGATCGGTCCCGCACCAGCACACCGGCCTGCTTCATCTCCGCGCAGAATTCACGGTGTCGCTCGCCAATCTGCACCAGCAAAAAGTTCGCTTGCGATGGCCACCAGCGCACGTCCATGCGATCCAGCGCTGCTTCAAACTCAGTTCGCGCAGCGGTTACCTCGCGAACGAAACGCATCAGGTAGTCTTCGTCGCCGAGCGCTGCGCGCAATGCCACCAATGCTGCCGCATTCACGCTGTATGGAGACCCAACGCGCCGCATCCATTGCAGGTTTTCCTTGCGCGAAGCCAGCAGACCAAGCCGCAGCCCTGCCATTCCGTACGCTTTGGAAAACGTTCGAGCTACCACCAGATTCGGCACACGCTCGATTGCATCCATCATCGTTTCGCCGTGAAAGTGAAAATAGGCTTCATCCACCAGCAACATCGCCTGGGGCGCAGCGGCAGCGATTGCCAGCAACTGTTCCCGCGTGGCCACTGCTCCCGTCGGACTATTTGGATTGGCAATGGCAATCATCCGCGTGGCAGGCGTGATCGCCGCCAGCAATCGTTCAACAGGAAAAGCGAAGTCGTCACCAGCCTGCACCCGCACCACGCGCGCCTCGGTTGCCGCGGCGTAGATTTCATACATCGTATAGGTCGGCACTGGCAGCAGCAACTCGTCTCCCACATCGAGATAGGTCTGGCACAGCAGATGAATCGCCTCATCGACGCCGTTGGTGAGCAGCACCTGTTCCGGCGCAACGCCCAGATGTTTTGCGGCCAGCGCTTCCAGTGGTCCGCGCTCGGGATATCGCGTCATATCCGCGGCGGTCAACGCAGCGAATGCCTCGACCACGCGTGGCGATGAAGCCTCCGTGTTTTCGTTGAAGTCCAGCCGCAGCGCATCGCGTTTGCCCAGCGGCGGATGATACTCCGGCATGGAACGCAGCCGCGCGCGTGGAGCAGGAAAGCGCGTCTCCATCCTGCCCAAACTTTGCAACACGACCGACTGCATCCGATCGCGTATCGCAGCTTCATGGCCACGTAATCCCTCCGCCTGCGCAAGCCGTGCTGCATCGGCTCCCAATTCAGCCAGTGCGCGTGGCGAATACTCCTGCACCGTCATCAACTTCAAAAAGTCGAAGACGCTCAGCCCGCCGCGCTGCGCAGCCTGCCCGCCCGTCGGCAGAGTATGGTTCGGTCCTGAGATGTAATCGCCCATTGGCTGCGGCGACCACGCGCCGACAAAAACACTGCCGGCATTCTGCACCCAGTCCACATCCTCCGCCGCATCCACGGTCAGATGCTCCGGCGCGAGTTGATTCACAATCATGCGCATCTGTTCGACAGTCTCTGCTATCAGGATGTATCCGTTTGCTTCGAGCGCTTGCTGCGCAACTGGATTCTCCTGCACGATGCGCACAGTCTCTTCCAGAACGGTTGTGGCAAGTGCTGGTTTTGTGGTCACAAAGACGGCCAGTGCATCCGGATCGTGCTCGGCTTGCGCCGCCAGGTCGCCAGCAAGGTCGCGCGCGGCGCCCGAGTCGCTCGCCACCACAATCTCCGTTGGCCCGGCCTGCATGTCGATGGCGCAGCGCGACTGGCGCGACACCAGCGTCTTGGCCGCCATCACGTATCGATTCCCCGGGCCGACGATCTTCCTGACCGGCTCAATCGTCTGCGTGCCCCACGCCAGAGCAGCGACGGCGTGCGCTCCACCCACGCCATAGAACTCAGTCACACCCAGCAGATGCGCCGTTGCAAGCGTCTCCACAGCAGGATTCGGTGAGACCACCGCAATACGCGCCACCCCAGCCACCTGCGCCGGAATCACAGTCATCAGCATCGTCGAGGGCAGCGGATGACGACCGCCCGGAACATAGCAGCCGACTGCATCGAGTGCGCGGATTCGCTGGCCTGTTTGCAATCCGTTTGCTTCTGTTTCGTTGAAGTCGCGTGGCATCTGCCGCTCGGCAAAACGCCGTATGCGAGACGCTGCCATGCGCAATGCCGACTGCATCGATTCGTCCAACTGCTCCCATGCGCGCTCCATCGCTTCACGCGTCACACGCGGGCTTGCTCCTGCGGGCAGTTGATCCCACTCCTCCGCAAAGCGCCGTACTGCCAGATCGCCCTCGCAGCGGACGGCATCCACAATCGCCTGGACGCGAGGCAGCAGATCGTCCATCTGCGTGCCGCCTCGATTCACCAGTCGCTGCAACGCCTCTGCGGCCTGCGTGCATTCCTGCGCCGATACGCTTTGGAAGTTGTAGAGTCGCATCTTGCCCGGTCTCCTCTCTGCACCACTCACAGCACCACTTTGTTCAGCGGATACTCGACAATTCCAGTCGCTCCGGCTGCCTTCAGCCGTGGCACCACCTCACGAACACTGGACTCCTCAAGAATTGTGTTCACCGCCACCCACTCCGGATTGCTTTGTTCGGAGATCGTCGGCGAGTTCAGCGCAGGCAGCACGGTGAGCACACGATCCAGTTCCGCACGGCGCACATTCAACATCAGCCCCACCTGCGACTGCGCATCGATCGCCGCGCGCAGCATCAGCGCAATCGACTCCAGTTTGCCGCGCTTCCACGGGTCGTTGCACGCCGCCTGGCTGGCGATCAGATGCGTCTCGCTCTCCATCACCGTGTCGATGATCGCCAGCCGGTTTGCTCGCAGGCTGCTCCCAGTCTCTGTCACCTCCACAATCGCGTCCGCCAGCATCGGCGGCTTCACCTCCGTCGCGCCCCAGCTAAACTCCACCTTTACATTCACGCCCTTCTGCGCAAAGTAGCGTCGCGTCACTTCCACCAGTTCCGTGGCCACGATCTTGCCTTCCAGATCTTCAGCGCGCATAATGCCAGACCCTTCAGGAACGGCCAGAACCCAACGCACTTTGCGGCGGCTCTGCTTGGCATAGGTGAGCGAAGTAATGCTTGTCAGCGTCAGTCCGCTCTCCACCACCCAGTCGATGCCGGTCAATCCGGCGTCCAGCGCGCCGTGGTCCACATAACGCGCCATCTCCTGCGCACGAATCAGCATGCACTCCAGTTCCGGATCATCGACGGAGGGAAAATAGGATCGTCCATCGGCATAGATATTCCAGCCCGCGCGTTTGAACAGCGCGATCGTCGCATCCTGCAAACTTCCTTTGGGAATTCCGAGTCGCAGCTTAGCGGGCATTGGCCACCTCCGCACTCTGCGCCACGGGCAATGAGAGCGCCTTGGTGAAGCAGGAGATCGTTCCTTCGTGGCAGACGAGTCCATCGCCCTCCACCACCACGCGAAAGACAATTGCATCGTTATCGCAATCCGTCGCCGCCGTCACAATGCGCAGCCGGTTTCCGCTCGATTCGCCCTTCATCCACAGCTTCTGCCGCGTCCGGCTCCAGAACGTCACATAGCCGGAGAAGAGGCTCATCGCATAGCTGGTTTCATTCAGAAATCCAAGCATCAGTACCTCGCCCGTTGCAGCGTCCTGCACCACACCCGGCACCAGGCCATCCATTTTGTTGAAGTCAATCACTGGGTTCGTCATCATTTCCTTTGTGGGATTTCCCTTGGCAAGCGCAGGATCGATGATCCATGCAGGTTGAAAAAATAAAGCCCGCCGATTGGCTTCGGCGGGCAGTCCAGAGGAGGGTATCTTTTACTGTCTATCTACCTCAGCTAAGATCAGGACGCGCCGCCCGCATGTAATGTCCATGCGTATGGTGGTGATCAAGATGGAAGCCAAGACTCATCTGTTGTGAAGATAAGCAAAAAGACTTCTCGATGTCAAATGTAATTTTGAAGAATGATGAATATTTTTCAGTTGAATCATTCATGAAAAGAGGTTTTTCTAGTGAAATCCACGTCTTGCTTCACGATCACCATGCTTCTTCTGCTGGCAATGATGATTCCGCGCCCACTTTCCGCCAGTACCAATTCTTTGGTGGATATCAATTCCGCCGACTTCTCAGCGCTCATGCAGGTGCACGGCATGACAGCCGTCTGGGCGCGACGAATTCTTCGCTTCCGGCCCTATTCTGCGAAGTCAGCGCTGGTACAGCGTGGCATCGTTTCCCGCGAAGAATACGCGCGCATTGCCGACCAGATCATTGCGCATCGCGTCCATCGTCCATAACGCGCCGAGCCTTTTCAGTCAGCAGTCTGAGACCGCAGGCGAAAGCACAAAAATGCGGAGCACCCTGGTGCCCCGCATGATCCGTTTCAAACGCTCTCAGTGCGTGGTCTGGGCTGGATGTTTGGAGGGCCGCATCCGCTCCAGAATGCTGCTCAGCGTCACATAAAGCACCGGAATGAAGATCAGGTTCAGGATGGTCGAGACCAGCATGCCGCCGACGATCGTCGTTCCCACGGAGTGTCGCCCAAGCGCGCCCGCGCCGGTGGCAAAGACCAGCGGAAAGATTCCCAGGATGAATGCGAATGAGGTCATCAGAATGGGCCGCAGTCGCAGTTCCGCAGCTTCAATCGCAGCCTCCGCGATGCTTCTTCCCTTTTCGCGAAGCTGCTCGGCAAACTCGACAATCAAAATCGCGTTCTTCGCCGCAAGACCGATCAGCATCACCAGTCCAATCTGGCAATACACATCGTCGGAGAGTCCACGCGCAGACACCGCGCCCAGCGCGCCCAGCACAGCCATCGGCACAGCCAGCAGGATGATGAACGGCAGCGCGAAGCTTTCGTATTGCGCGGCCAACGTGAGATAGACCACGATCAGCCCCAGCGCAAAGATGAGAATCGCCTTGCCGCTGGACTCAATCTCTTCCAGCGTCAATCCCGTCCAGGAGTACGTCATGCCCGGCATCATCGCTCGCTTCGCCAGAGCATCCATTGCAGCAATGCCTTCACTGGAGCTTTTTCCCGGAGCAGCCGATCCGTCCAGTTCCACCGAACGGAACAGGTTGTAGTGGCTGATGACCTGCGGGCCAGAAGTGTTTTCAACCGTCACCAGGTTGTCCAGAGGGATCATCTGACTGGTCGTGTCAGAGCGAACATAGAACGAGTGCAGGTCGCTGGCCTTCATGCGGAATGGCTGATCCGCCTGCACATACACGCGATAGACGCGGTTGTTGTAGTCGAAATCATTCACATACTCCGACCCCATGAAGACATTCAGTGTGGTGGCGATCTGCGTGAAAGAAACGCCAAGAGCTTTTGCCTTTTCGCGATCCACGTGAACCAGGAGTTGCGGATCGCTCGCGGAGAAGTTAGTGAAGAGTCCAGTAATTCCGAGCTTTGGATCCTGACGGCTGATGCCGATCATCTGGTGCGCAACGCGGTCCAGGTCCGCCAGCGTATTCTGCCCCAGGTCCTGCAGCTCAAACTGAAATCCGCCGAACGACCCAATTCCCTGCACCGCTGGCGGCTCAAACAAGGCCACCGTTCCGCCTGGCACCATGAACAGCTTCGGGGTCAGCGCAGCAACGATATCCGCAGCCGAGTGGCCCTTGGCAAGCCGTTCATCGGCAGGCTTCAGCGCGGCAAAGATCATGCCCGCGTTGGGCGAACTGCCGGTGAGCGAAAAGCCCGACACCGCAAAGGCTCCGGCAATATCCGGGTCCGTCGCCAGCACGCGCTGCGCGCGATCCGAGATCGCCGTCGTATCGCTCAGCGAAGCTCCCGGCGGCGCCTGCACAATCACCATCAGCATGCCTTGATCTTCCTGCGGAATGAATCCCGTCGGCACGTGCAGATACATCCACCCGGTCGCGGCAAGACCCACGAAAAACAGGATGACCAGCAGATAGCGCAGCCGAAGCGCGATGTGAATCAAGCCCGCATAGCCACGCGAAATCCAGTTGATGAAGTTGTCGATTCCATGAGCAAACGCAGCCCAGGCTCGCGAAACGGCGGAGACGCGCAGGAAGTCCAGTTGTTGATATTTTGCTTCCTCGCCGCGCAGGAACAGGGCCGCCAGCGCAGGGGAAAGCGTCAGCGCGTTCAGTGCGGAAATCGCGATGGAGAAAGCAATCGTCAGCGAAAACTGCCGATAGAGAATGCCGGTGGTGCCGGGGAAAAACGAGACCGGCACAAAGACGGCAATCAACACCAGCGAAGTTGCGATCACTGCGCTGGTCACTTCGCTCATCGCTACTGAAGTTGCGTCGTGCGGGTCAGAGTGTTCGGCGGAGATGTGCCGCTGCACATTCTCGATGACCACAATTGCGTCATCCACCACCAGTCCCGTGGCCAGCGTGATGCCAAAGAGGGTCAGCGAGTTGATGGAGAAGCCAAATGCCTTGATGAAGGCAAAGGTACCCACCAGCGAAACCGGAATCGTAACCGCCGGGATGATCGTCGCGCGCCAGTCCATCAGGAAGAGGAAAATCACCACGATGACAATGACAATCGCCTCGGCCAGCGTGACCAGAACCTCATGGATCGAATCGCCCACGATTGTCGTCGAGTCGAATGCGATCGCGTACTCCAACCCCGGCGGAAAATGCGCCGAAAGCTGCTTGAGCACAGCCTTGGCCTGGCGATCCACCTCCAGCGCATTGGCATTTGACAACTGCTGCACGCCGATGCCGACAGCCGCCTGCCCCTGATATTTCAGATTTGAGCTGTAGTCCTCGGCACCAAGCTGCGCATGACCCACATCGCGCAGATAGATCAATCCGCCTGGACTGCTTTTGACGATAATGTTGTCGAACTGCGTAGGATCGCTGAGACGCCCTTGCACACGCACTGCCACCTGGTAGGACTGATGGCTATCCGAAGGTGGCTGACCAAGCTGCCCGGCCGGCACCTCCACATTTTGCTCAGCCAGCGCATTCACCACGTCGGTTGCAGTCAAGCCATGTGTCGCCAGCTTGTCCGGGTCCAGCCACACGCGCATTGCATACTTGCGCTCACCGAAGATCTGAACATTGCCAACACCCGGAACGCGCTTCAGCGCATCCGCAACATAAACATCCAGATAGTTGGAGATGAACTCATTCGTGTAGCGATTGTCGCGCGTGTAGAAACCAGCGCCGAAGACGAAGTTGCTGTTGGCCTTGGTGATCGTGATGCCCGCGGAGTTGACCGCCGCAGGCAACCGCCCGCTGACGCTGGCGACGCGATTCTGCACGTCCACCGCGGCAATCGACAGGTCATAGCCCGTCTGAAAGGTGACCGTAATCGTGCTCACGCCAGAGTTCGTGCTGGCTGAGGTGATGTAGTGCATTCCCTCGACGCCGTTGATGGACTCTTCGAGCGGAATCGTGACTGCCTTTTCGACCGTTTCAGCATCGGCGCCAATATAGGTACTGGTCACCATCACCTCGGGCGGAGCAAGCTGCGGATACAGAGAGATGGGCAGCGTCGGGATGCTGATAGCTCCCGCCAGAATGATCAGCAGCGCAACCACCGTGGCAAAGACCGGGCGGCGAATAAAAAAATCGACAAACACGTGTACTGTCCTTCCTGGATCGTGCAGCCTGTTGGCCGCTGCAAACTACGCGCCGAGCGGGATCACCGGCATGTTGTCGGTAAGGAATTGCGTCTTTGATGTGATCACGCGATCTCCTGCCTTCAGCCCCGAACTCACGGCATAGGAATTTCCCACCGTCTGGTCGATGGTGATGCTTACCTGATGGGCCACTGCATGTCCGCCTTCACTGGTCGCCAGAAAAACAAAGCTCTGGCCGCCCTGACGAACGACAGACAGAATCGGAATCGTCGGCATCGGCTGCGTCTTCCAGATCACACGCGCCTTCACCATCTGCGCTGAGCGCAGCCGCGCATCGTCGGAGCGCGCCGGAGCCTTCACCAGAATTCCCTGCGAGGCGCTATCCACCTGCGGGGAAAGAAAGTCGATGGCCGTGGTCTCAATCACATTCCCATTCGAGTCCATCAACTGCACAGGCAGCCCCAGTCGCACCTGCGCGCTGCGATCGGTTGGAAGGTAGATATACGCCTCGAAATCCTTATTCTCGTCCACCGTCGTCAGCGCGGAACTGGTCGTCACATAGTCGCCCACATGCACCGGAATATCCCCAACCACGCCATCGAACGGTGCGCGAATCGTGTAGTAGGCAAGCTGCTCTTGCAGTGACTTCCGCGTCGCAATCGCCGACTGCCAATCCGCGCGTGTGTTCTGGTAAAGCTGCTCGGCCTGGTCCAGCGCATCGCGGCTGACCACGCCGTCGGCAAAGAGCTTGCGTTCCCGCTCGATCTCAATCGTGTTGTAGTCGTAAAGTGCTTTTTTCTGATTCTCCGTCGCGAGTTGCGCATTCACCAGCGCAATCTGCTTGGCCGGATCGACCGTCATCAGCACTTGCCCGGAGCGCACGCGCTCACCCGAGCGCACCGCAATCGACGTCAGGTTGCCATCCACCTGCGGCATCACCGTCACCGAACGCCGCGACTTGATCGTGGCCACATAATCGCTGCTCGTCGCCACAGGCTTCAGCGCCACCGTTTCGGTAGCCACCGGCATTGCCTGCATGCCTGCCGAGGCAGCAGACACGGCTGTCTGTTGCTTACATCCCGCCAGCAGCATCCCAGCCGCTGCCGCCATCATCATCAAAGGACGAACGTACTTCAAGCGAACCTCACTCATCTCTATCCATTCATTCATAAAGCCATCAAGGCGCTGATCGGAGCTGAATGCGCAGCCAGAGCTGCTCCATTCGCAATCGCAAAGAAAACAAGCGATAGTCTCAAGATGCAACAGACCCGTCACTCGCTTCAGATATTTCTGTTTTCAACTCTGGAAATCGCTCGGGACGCAGCACTCTTATTCTCTGAACGCAAAAGGGCTGAAATTCGTTCCCTCATCGAAGGCGTCCACGCCCTCGGCGCGCTTCAGCCAGCCCACCACCAGATAGGTCACCGGCGTCGCCACCACTTCATAAACCACCTTGAATCCATACGCTGAGCCGATCATCAACAGCAGATGCCGCGGCGTCTCCACGCCCCAGAAAGCAACCAGGATCACCACGATGGTATCCACCAACTGACCCGTCACCGTCGAACCGACGGTGCGCGCCCACAGTTGGCGTCCACCTGTCCAGAGCTTCATCTTCGCCAGCGTATAGCTATTGGTGAATTCCCCTGCCCAGTAGGCAATCAGGCTTGCAATCGCAAACCGCGGCACCAGCCCAAAGACCGTGGCAAAGGCCTGCTGATCGTGCCAGCCCGGCGACGGAGGCAGCAGCACCGCGACTTCGCCCATCGCCGCCAGCAGCGCCATGCCGAAAAAACCCAGCCAGATCGCCCGCCGCGACGCCGCATAGCCGTACACCTCCGTAAAGACGTCGCCCCAGATATAAGTGATGGGAAACAGCAACTGCGCACCACTCACCAGCAGCGGCCCAAAACGGCATATCTTCGGCCCCACCAGATTCGACACCAGCAGAATCACCACAAAGGCGATCGTCAGCGTCTCCAGATAGCGAAAACGTGTCGGCCTCCCTGCGTGCGCAAGATTTCTGCTGGGGTTCATCGTAAGAGCATAGCGCATGGCGCTGGGACGCAGCCTCTTTTCTTGATCCCATTCTGGTAGCACTTTGCTGTCCACTTTGCCAGCAATTTCATTGCGGCCTCTTGAATCTTCTCGTGCATCCGATATGCTCTGTGTGAAAGCACGATGAATGGCGGGCGGCTCGTCTTCATGTTCAGCGCGCATCCCGTCCTCCACAAGGTCATTCCTAACTCTGCCGCTGAAGCGGTGTGATCGGAGACGGCGATGCAATCAGAGATGCACCCACTCGAGCCTTTCTTTCAGCAGATCGTACGCAACAGCTACGCGGGCAAGCTTGGCATCCACGACGCGGAGATCACCCGCTATGTCGCCCATCTGCTGTGTGAGTTCAGCGAATCGGAGAAGCTCTACAAGGTCCGCGACGAATCCGGCCATCCCGTCTACTCACTGGAGGAGATGGTGGTTGCGGCGGACCCGGTGCATGGCACAGCGCCCTCGTTTGACGCCGAGCGCACCGTGCGCAAACACATCGGCGACTACGCGCTCTTTATCACCGGCATGTATCCGGAGTCGATGGACCCATGGCGTCGCCGCCACGGCCAGCAAAGCTTTGAGGAACTGGTGAAGGTGGGCAAGGAAAGCTACTACATCGTCAGCCAGTTTGACGTGGAAGAGTACGCCGATGAAGCACCGATGTTCGCTCGGCTTTCCGAATGGTTTGATCGCTGCATCTATGGCCTGCGGCTGGTGCGCGATGACCTCACAGGCTCGCGCCCCGGCTTCCTGCCCGCCCGCGTAAACTGACCCTTGTCTCTAAGTCAGGAAAGCTGCGCTCAAACAATCGTGCGCTGCCGCTATCGCCTGCCCAGCAGATACGTCATCCCTCCGGTGATGGAGCGTCCCGGCATCGCCACGCCTTCTATCTCCTGATATCCCGTATTGCTCAGATTGGCCAGCCGCAGATATGGCCGCCACTTCTGCCGCGTCCCGGCGTCGTATTCGAAGGCCAGATCCCACACCGGATACGGCGTCTGCTGATAACGCTGCGCCACCTGCAAACTGTTGCGCACGCGCAGCCGGTTGTGGATGTTCATCGTCCACAGCATGTGCGCATTCTCCACCGGATAGTTGAAGATGTACTCCGACTGCAACCCATGCAGCGCGCTCTGCGCCCCATACAAATTCGTCCAGTCCAGTTGCAGTTGCTGTGTGCGCGTCAGCGCAATCGTCGCGCTTGTCTCCACGCCCTTGAAGCTCAGCCCGTTCAGATTCGTCGCCTGCCATCGCTCCGTCGAATTCGCGCGCACATAGTCAATCGTGTTGTGCTGCGGCTCGTAAAATCCCGTCGCCGAGAAGCTCCAGCGCTGGCCCGGCGTCCAGTCCACGCCCGCCTCGCTGCTCCACGCCGACTCCGCCTTCAGATTCGGGTTGCCAACCGTCGTCGGGTCCGAATAGTACAGGTCCGTATACGTCGGAATGCGAAACCCATAGCCCACGCTCCCGCGCAGCTTCACCGTCGTGCGCACGCGATAACTCCCCGCCACATTCGGCGCGAAGACCATCGGAAATCCCCCGGAGAATCCCTCTTCGCGCGCACCGACGGACAATCCCCACCGACGCTTCACCGGATTCAGGTCCAGGTCCAGATAACCCGCCGCACGATTCCGAGCATGGTCGCCCAGATTGTTGCTGCGAATGCTGTCGCCATCGGCTTCCACGCCGCCCAGCAGCACTGCGCCGACGCCAAAATTCTGTGTCCGGTGCAGCGAAGCCTGCCACGATCCGTCGATGTGATTATTCTCATACAGCGCCGGATCGGCCCGCACTAGCACAAACTCATCGGTGTGCCGCCGATATCCGTAATCGGCCTCCGTATGCGCGCCCAGCTCCTGGCGAATCGAGCCAAACCATCCCTTCGTCCGCTCCCACGAAGGATAGTTTCCATA
>JAJZHE010000017.1 GCA_021804655.1 Acidobacteriota bacterium | reverse complement strand
GTGGCGTTTTGCCGGCCTGTGAGCACGATGGCGACTATGAGTTCCTGACTGCGCAGCAAAAGGACGGCTTGCTGGAGATGGTGAGGGCAACCGCACGATAAAGGTCCTTCGGCAGGATTGCTCTGCGGGTGTGGAGAAAGGGAACGCGGAACCGGCACAACGCGTGAGGAAATACCGGGCCGATAATGATATCGTTATCAGCGACCGGAATCTTCCGTCGGAGTGACCTCGATGCGACCGCGTTGCAGTAAACCAGGATTCTCTCTGCTCGGCACACTCGTGCTGGCTTCGCTCATCGGCAACCTCGCGCTCACCGCACAGCAACTCGCGCAGCAGCCCGCCCAACAGCCCGCCGGACGCGCAGCCCAACTCCGCCTGGCCTTCACGCGCGCGCAACATCTGCGCCACGGCGTCAACGCCTCCATGTGGTTTGCTCAGTCCCCGCAGGACTACTCCGCCGCGCGCACGGACAAGTACATCGACAATGCCGACATTCAGCTCATCGCCCGCATGGGCTTCGATCACGTGCGCCTCAGCATCGACCCTGAACCGCTCACGCGCCAGCCCGTCGGGGCCAACGGGCTGAACGCCGAGTTTCTCAGCCGTGTGGACCGCGCCGTGGACCAGATGCTGGCCTCAGGCCTGGCCGTCATCATCGACGTCCATCCGGAGGAGCCGTACAAGTTTCGCCTGCGCACGGGAACCGACGGCGTGGCGCGCTTTGAAGCGATGTGGGCCGCGCTGGCCAGCCACTACGCCACGCGCGACCCAAACATGATCTTCTTCGAGGTCATGAACGAGCCGGAGGTCGAGGACGACTTCCGCTGGCAGGGCATCGAAGCCCAGACCATCGGCGTCCTCCGCAAAGCCGCGCCAACGAACACCGTCATCGCCGTCGGCGCGCACTGGGACAGTCTCCAGGACATGCTGCGCCTCACCCCTTTCGCCGACGGCAACCTCATCTACAACTTCCATTTCTACGAGCCGTACGAGTTCACCCACCAGGGCGCGACCTGGTCCACCGGCTGGTGGCGCTACACGCACGGCGTCCCCTATCCGGCCAACGACACGGATACGGCAGCCATGACCCCTGTGCTCCAGCAGATTCCCGACGCCGCCGACCGCCTCGAACTCGAACGCTACTTCCTCGACGACTGGAACGCGCGCCACATCCGCCTGCTGCTCGACGCGGCGGCGCAGTGGGGCCAGGCCAACGGCGTACCCGTGATCTGCAACGAGTTCGGCGCCTTCCGCGACCACTCCCAGCCCGCCGCGCGTGCCCAGTGGATTCACGACGTCCGCACCGCGCTCGAAGCCAACGGCATCGGCTGGGCGATGTGGGATTATCGCGGCAACTTCGGCGTCGTCACCAAACAGGACGGCCAGTCCGCCGTGCCCGATCCGCTCGTCGTGCAGGCGCTCGGGCTGAAGCAGCCATAAGCTTCCGCCCGCTCGCTCCGCCCAGTCGTTCCGTTGCGCCGCCCCGTTGCGCCGCTCAGTTGCGCGGTGCAGCCTCTGGCTGCGCCGCTGTCGGCGAGCCTTGCACCAGGTCCATCAGCGTCGTCGCCGGCAGTGCCGCGCGAATCGTCACACGGTCGCGACGGCTGGAAAGCCGCGCCGCAGCCAGAAGCTGCTGCAAGCCTCGATTCGCCGTCGTGGGCGCCAGGCTTTGGGTCGCCCCGCGCGCAAGCTCGAGCAGCAGTCCCAGATTCGCCGCCTGGCTCGCAGCCACCGCCTCCGACGGCGCAATCTCCACCACCCTCAGGCGCAGAGAACCCACCCACCGCAGACTCGCCAGAAACGTCGTATTCGAAGCCAGCGGCAGCGCCAGGCCAAAGACGTGAATCGCGCCGCTTTGCGTGAACGGCAGGCCAATCTGCCCCATGCCCCAGGCAAACGAAAGCAGCGGAATCTCCGCCCAGTGCCGCGCCAGCAGCGTCGATCCCGCAAACGGCAGCGCCGCCGTGCGATGACGATCCAGAATCGAATGAATCTGCTCCGGCGTCGGCGTGTTGGAGATGGCGATCGTGTCATAGCCAATCTGCGCCACCCGCACCGTGCGGCCCTCGCTCGGCAGGCTATAGATCGTCTGCCCGGCATAATTTTCCTGCGCCGCGGCGTGCGCCGTCAGCCACGCGGCAATGCGCCGTCCATCCAGCCGTCCCACCAGCACCATCGAGTAGGCGACCGCGCCGTTGGGGCCGCGCGCGTCCGCCATGCGGTGCAGCGCAATCGCCGCCTGGTCCAGATCCCGCTCCCAGTCAAAGCCCGTCGCTGTCAGAAACTGCTGATACTCCGCAGCCGGCTCCACCGGCGGCAGGTGCGGATGCAACAGCGTCCGCAGCGGGCGAAGATTCACATACAGAATGCCATCGGACTCCGGCAACAAACGCGCAGCCTCCGGCGGCGATTTGAAGCGCAGCAGCACCGCCACCGCAATCAAAGCCACCACCGCGACGATAATCCACAAAAGCCTGCGTGTACGTCGAAGCATCGGAGTCCACCCGAGAATACCCTATCACCACGCCCGCCTCGATTCCGCCAACCCTGCGCCTCTCACCCATCGTTCCCCTCAACCACCAGCGCTGGAGCGGAGTAAACCGATTGATGTACACTTCAGGGGCGAAAAGGAGAGGCATCGAATGACTCTGAAATCTCTACGACTGTGCGCAGTAGCGGCCATCGCCGCAGCCACCGCGGGCCTGGCACAGGCTCCCACCGCGCGGACCTTGCTGAACCAGGCAATCAAGGTCACCGGGCTGGCTGGCGCCGACGCTCCCGCGTATCACCTCAAGGCAAACTACACCCTCTATGACATTCGCTCCGGCAAAGAAACCGAGAGCGGAACGCTGGAGGCGTGGAGCAACGGCTCCGGCGTCTGGCATCGCGAATACACCGAGAAGAAAAACTCCGCCAGCGAGTGGAGCACTTCGCCCACCGAACAGGTGGCCACCAAAGGCGCGCGCCTCAACCTGAACGCGCTGAACATGGAGGTCGCGCAGACCCTGCTCGATCCCCTCCACCAGGGCGCGCGTTACCCTGCCGATCTCGAGCTGACCCCGCAGGCTGGCACCTTCAACGGCGAGGTGCTCAACTGCATCACCGTCACCTATCCCACAACGGCCGCGCATGGCATGAATCCAGACCTGCTTTTTCCGCGCTACTGCTTTGACGCCAAGTCCGGCGCGCTGCGTTACACCACCACCTCCACGGTGATGACGCACTACTCCGCCTTCAAAACCGTCGGCAGCCGCCAGGTCGCCACCAAAGTGGAAGTCAAACCCTACAACCGGCTGGGCGAAGAGATCGACGTCACCACCCTGGAGCCGCTCCCCGCAGGCAGCGATGCAATGGTCAAGCCCAGTGGCAAGACCGTCGCCTTCCCGCTCGCCCACGAGCCGGGTGATCCACCGCTGGTCCCCACGCACGTCGCCGAGTGTGAATATCCCATCGAGGCGCGCAATCAGCAGGTCTTCGGCGTCGTCTCCGTTCCCATCGTCGTCGAAAAAGACGGCAAGGTGAAGAGCAATGGGCCGGCCATGGGACCGGGGCCGCTCTCGCGCGCCGCGCAGGATTGCGTCACCAACTATCGCTTCCAGCCCTACCTGGTCAACGGCCAGCCCGTCGAGGTCAGTGACACCATCGAGTACAACTTCGACGGCAAGCCCTACCAGGGTCTGAACGGCACCATCACCATCGCCTCCCAGGCGCCGGCGTCGGCCCAGAAGTAAGTCGGCAACGACGTCAATCCGTAACGACGATCAACGGGCAGTCAGGCGCAATGCCTGCCTGCCCGTTCCGTTTTGCGTCCCGCTGGAGCCTGTCGCATCGATCCCGAAAAAACCTGATCGCTACAGGTGAATCCATCCTTACAGGTGAATCCATCCGGCACGAATCAGCACCAGCGAGCCAACGCCGACCACCACCCACAGCAGAACCCCCTGCACCATCGGACGCACCCCCACCTCGCGCAGCGTCTGCCGGCTGATGCCCGTGCCGATCAGAAACAGCGTGACCGTCAGGCCCAGCACTCCCAGATGATTCAGTTGCAGATACACCGTGTGCAGCGCCGGCAGCGAGCTGTTCGCCACCGCCGCCAGGCAGAAGAAGAGAATGAACCACGGCCACTGGATCTGCGCGCCGCTTTTGCGCACGGTCGCCGTCGCCACGCTCACCGGAACGATCCACAGCGCGCGCGCAAGCTTTACCGTCGTGCCCACGGCCAGCGCCAGCGCGCCGTACTTTGCCGCAGCCCCCACCACCGAACTCGTGTCATGAATCGCAAGCGCCGCCCACAGCCCAAACTGGGTCTGCGAAAGATGCAGCGCCGCGCCGATAACCGGAAAGATCAGCAGCGCGACCGAGTTGAGCACAAACACCGTGCCCAGCGAAACCGCCATCGCTTCATCATCCGCATTCAGGATCGGCGCCAGCGCTGCAATCGCGCTCCCGCCGCAGATCGCCGTGCCCGCAGAGATCAGAAACGACGCCGTCTTTTCCACGCGCAGCAGTCGGCCCAGCAGCCAGCCCAGCAACAGCGCAAAACTGATGCTCCCCGCGGTATACAGGAACCCCGATGCCCCCACACGCAGCACCTGCGACAGGTTCATGCCAAAGCCCAGTCCAACCACCGAAACCTGCAACAGAAAGCGCGCCAGCCGCCGTGCGTCCAGATGAAACGGATGCACAAACGACAATCCGTAGACCAGCCCCGCGGCCAGCGCCAGCGGCGGCGACAGCAGTCCACTCGCAGCCAGAATGAGGCCAATGAAAAAGAGATTCTTTGCCATGAATCGAGTCTGCGCGCGCAGCCAACGCCGCGTCCAAGCAGTAGTTCTGATGAGAGATTGAAGAAACTTATCTGCGCAGTCGGGCCTTGCGTACAGCGCCGGCATGGCCGCTCGGAGCAGGGAACTGCGCCGCCAGAAAGTGCCGGAACTCCAGCGCCAGTCCAACCAGCGCCGGGCTGGCCAGCGCCACCGTGCTGAACTCGCGCGTGACCGCTAGGTTGCGCACCGGAACCATCCGGAACTGCTGTCCCAGGCGCAGGTCCCGCGCCACCGCCCAGCGCGAGACAAAGCCCACTCCCAGTCCCGCCTCCACCGCCGATTTGATCGCCTCGATCGAGTCCAGCTCCATCGCCACATGCAGCGACTTCCGCTTCACTCCCACCCGCTCCAGCGCCAGCTCCAGCACATGCCGCGAACCGGAGCCGCGCTCGCGCATCAGCAGCGGAGCGCTCACCAGATCGCTGGCGGCAATCTCCGGCAGTTCCGCCCACTCATGCGCCGCAGCAACCAGCAGCACCAGCTCATCGCGCAGAAACGGCTCCGTGCTCACCTCGCGGCTCCGCGCCGGACCCTCGATCAGACCCAGCGCCGCGTGCCCGTCCAGCACGCTTTGCACAATCTGCTCGGTATTTCCGGTCACCACCCGAAAACGCGCCTGCGGATGCTCCGTCAGAAATGCGCGCAGCAGACGCGGCAGCAGATACTGGCTGATCGTCGTCGAAACACCCAGCGCAAGCTCACCGCCAATCTGCCCATCCAGTGCGGTCATCTGCTGCTCGGCCTGTTGCAGCCGCGCGTGCGAATCGTTCGCCGCCGCCAGCAACACTTCCCCGGCGCGCGTCAGCGCAATGTGCTGTCCGGCGCGGTCAAACAACTGCACGCCCAGATCGTCCTCCAGAGCCTTGATCTGAAACGTCACCGCAGGCTGCGTCAGATACAGCTCCTCGGCAGCCTTGCGAAAGCTGAGCTGCGCGGCAACGGCGCGAAAGACGGTCAGGCGAAAGTTTTCCAGGCTCGGCATGCGGTCACCCTCGCGCGGTCAGCATCACGCAGTCGCCAGTTCAATCGCAATCGCCGGCTGCGAGGTCAGCGTGTTGTGCACAATGCACTGGTGCACCGAGCGCGTCAGCGCCTCGCGCTGCTCCGGCGTCAGCGCCACCGGACACTGCACACGGATCACAAAGTTGCCGATCCGCGCCGGCGGTTTCAGCTTCTCCGCCGTCACCGTCACCTCCACGCCGTTGCTGCCTTCTTCGGGAACCAGCTTCCGCGTCTTCAGATATTGCGCCGCATAAAACGCCGCGCACGAGCTGAGCGAAGCCAGCAGCAGCTCCGGCGGAGTCATCGCCGTGTCTCCGCCGCCATTGTCCACCGGCTGATCCGTCAAAATCGTGTGGCCGCGCGTCTCAATCGAGAAGCGCACTCCATCCAGATGTCGTGTCGTCACTTCCATGGGGGTCGTCCTTTCTGCTTCTGTTTCCGTATCTGCCGCGCAGTGTATTCGATCACTGCTCTCACTCCGCGTCGGCCATCAGCGATAAGTAGCAATCGCCAGCCACGAATACTGCCCCGTCCGCCCGGTCAACGTGATCCGCCAGCCATGATCCACCAGCTCCTGCTGCACCGTCGAAAGCGCGATCCGGTGCTCCAGCGGAGGACCGGGCAAAGGCGCTTCGTCTTCTGGAATATCCGGCGACCAGTCCAGAATCACCACCCGTCCCTCCGCTCGCAGCACGCGCGCAACCTCGGCCAGCGTCGCCGCCCGATCGTCCACCTCGTGCCAGATATTGGCCAGTAACACGCGATCCACGCTTCCCGCATCCAGACCCGTGCTCGCAGACTCGGCCTGCACAAAATCCAGGTTTGAAATCCGCGCCGCCGTCACCTTCTGCCGCAGCAAGGCAAGCATCTCCGGCGCAACATCCACGGCGACCACGTGTCCCGTCTCACCGACAGCCTGCGCAACGGGCAACGCAAAGTAGCCCGTGCCGGCGCCAATGTCCGCCACCCTCATCCCCGGGGCCAGCTCCATCGCCTCCAGCACAGGCTCAATCGGAAGCCACACCTTGCGCTCCGGCGCGTCCAGCCGATGCGCCTGAGCGGGAGAAAAACGGCGTGGGTGATCGTGATTCATCAGCAGCAACCTTTCGCATCCGCCGAGCGCAGGCCCAGCATCTTCAGCATCGCCATCGCCGGGCACCAGTTGGTCAACGACGATTGCAGCAGGTTCAACCCCACAAATCCTGTCAGCCACAGCCAGTTCTTTGAAACATACACGGCCAGCGCAACACTCAACAGAATCATCACACCTGCCACCAGACGAAGTCCACGTTCCACAGTCATCACAGTTCTCCCGCTTCGGAACGGTTCGCCGCTTCCTCTTTGCGGTGAACCAGGTAGTAGAGAATCGGAATGGTCGGCCACGAGAGGAACGTGGACGCCACCGCGCCGGCGATCAGCGAGATCGCCAGTCCTTGAAAGATCGGGTCGCTCAGAATCACGCTTGCGCCCACCACCACCGCTGCCGCCGTCAGCAGCATGGGCCGGAAGCGCGTCGCCCCGGCGTCGATCACCGCCTCGGCCAGACGCGCGCCCTCGCGACGCCGCAGCTCAATGAAGTCCACCAGGATAATCGAGTTGCGCACAATGATCCCGGCTCCGGCGATGAAGCCGATCATCGACGTGGCCGTAAAAAACGCGCCCAGCAGCGCATGCGCCGGCAGGATTCCCACCAGCGTCAGCGGAATCGGAGCCATGATGATCAGCGGCACAAGAAACGACCGGAACCATCCCACCACCAGCACATAAATCAGGATCAGCACCGCCGCAAACGCAAGCCCCAGATCGCGGAAGACCTCGATTGTAATCTGCCACTCGCCGTCCCACTTCATCGCATAGTGCGTCGTCGTCTCCGGCTGTTCCGAGTTGTACCGCGCCAGCGTATAGCCGGCAGGCAGCGTCAGGTGGTCCAGCGCCTTGTTCATCTTCAGAATCGCGTACACCGGACTCTCTTCCGCGCCCGCCACATCGCCCGTCACATAGACCACGCGACGCAGATTCTTGTGATAGATGCTCGGCTCCAGCGTCGTGTGTTCCACCGTCACCAGCTCGCGCAGGCTGATGGAAGTACCGTCGCCCGCGGGCAGATGAATGTTCTCCAGCGCCTGCTCCGAGGAGCGATCCGCGCGCGTGAAGCGCACAACAACCGGAACCGCCTCGCGCGACCGTGGATCATGGTCCAGCCCTGCGGTCACGCCTCCCGTCGCCAGCGCCACGGCCTGCGCCACCTGGGCCACCGCAATGCCGTGCTGCGCCGCCTTCACCTCATCCACGTGAATGCGAATCTCCGGCTGCGGGTCTTCCACATACCAGTCGCTATCCACCACTCCCGGCGTCTGCTGGAAGATCGCTTTCACGCGCCGCGCAACGTCGATCTGCCCATCCATCGTCGGCCCGTAAATCTCCGCCACCAGCGTCTGCACCACCGGCGGACCCGGCGGCACTTCGCTCACCTGCACACGCGCCCCATACGGAGCCGCCGCTGCGTCCAGCAACGGGCGCAGCCGTTTCGCAATCACATGGCTCTGGTCCTTGCGCTCGTCAGCCGGCAACAGGTTCACCTGGATATCCGCCTGATTCGCCTGTCGCCGCAGGTAGTAGTGACGCACCAGCCCGTTGAAGTTGAACGGCCCCGACGTGCCCGCGTACACCTGGTAATTCACCACCCCCGGCTGCGCCGCCAACACGCGGCCCATCTCCTGCGCCACGCGCGCCGTCTGCTCCAGCGGCGTGCCGTCCGGCATATTCACAATCACCTGAAACTCGCTCTTGTTGTCGAACGGCAGCATCTTCACGCGCACCAGTCCCAGCGGCACCAGCAATACGGAAAACAGCAGCATCCCCAGCACCGCCAGAAAGAACAGCGCGCGATTGCGTCCAGAGGCGATCAGCGGCGTCATCACCCGCCGATAAACGCGTGTCCGCCAGTTCTCCCGCTCCGGCTCCAGCAAGTGCGCGCCTTCCAGGTGCTTGCCCACCAGCCGCAGCGCCGCCCACGGTGAAACCACAAACGCCACCAGCAGCGAAAACAGCATCGCCGCCGACGCGCCCACCGGAATCGGACGCATATACGGACCCATCAGCCCGCGCACCATCGCCATCGGCAGCACCGCTGCGATCACGGCAAAGGTAGCCAGAATCGTCGGATTCCCGACTTCGGCCACGGCTTCCACCGCCACCTCGCTCATCGCGCGGCCCTGGCTCGACGGCAGGCGGAAGTGGCGCACCATGTTTTCCACCACCACAATCGCGTCGTCCACCAGAATGCCGATGCTGAAGATCAACGCAAACAGCGTCACGCGATTGATCGTGTAGCCCAGCAGATAAAAAGTTGCCATCGTCAGCGCCAGCGTCACCGGAATCGCCAGCAGCACCACCCCCGATTCTCGCCAGCCCAGAAACAGCGCCACCAGAAACGTCACCGACAGCGTCGCCAGCAACAGATGCTCCAGCAATTCGTCCGATTTCGCCTTCGCCGTCGCCCCGTAGTTGCGCGTCGTCGTCACCTGCACATCGGCGGGAATCGTCGTACCCTGCATCGCGTGAACACGCGCCAGCACCGCATTCGCGATATCGGTTGCATTCGTGCCCTTGCGCTTGGCCACCGTCAGCGTCACCGCCGGATACTGCTGCGCCGCCGTGCCCTGCGCGGCAGAGAGCGCCGTGGTGCCAAACAGAACATAATTCGTCGGCTCATCCGGGCCATCCGTGATCGACTGCGCCACGTCGCCCAGCAGCACCGGCGCTCCATGCGCCACGCCCACCACCACCTGCGCCGCATCCTCGCGCCGCGTCAACAGATTGCCCACATCCACCCGAATCGCGCGGTTGTCCTCGGCAAAACTCCCCGCTTGCAAACTCGCATTCGCCGCTTGCAGCCGCTCCACCACCGCCGCCGGAGACAGACCATACGCCGTCAGCTTCGTCGCGTCCAGGCGAACCAGCAGCGCGCGCGGCTGCCCGCCGATCAGCGTCACCTCCGAGACATCCGTCCCCTGCTGCACACTATGCTGCACCTCGGCGGCAATCGCGCGAAGCTGTGCCCCGTCGTAGTGCGCGCCCCAGAACGTCAGCGAAAGAATCGGCACATCGTCGATCGAGCGCGCCTTCACCAGCGGTCGCGTCGCTCCCGGCGGCAACAGCTCAGCATTGGCATACAGCTTGTCGTAGACCTTCACCAGAGCGTCTTCCTGCCGCGTGCCCACCTTGAACCGCGCAATCACCAGGCTCTGCCCCGGCATCGAGGTCGAATACACATACTCGACCCCTGGAATCTCGTGGATCAGCGTCTCGATCGGAGCCGTCACGCGCTCCTCGATCTCGCTTGGCGAAGCGCCCGGCATCGCCGTCGCAATATCCAGCATCGGAACCAGAATCTGCGGCTCCTCTTCGCGTGGAATCACCAGCACGGCAAAGATGCCCAGCGCCAGCGCCGCGGCAATGAACAGCGGCGTCAGCTTCGAGTTCAGAAACGCATGCGCCAGCCGACCGGCGACGCCCATTCCGGCCTGTTCGTGCGAGACCTGATCGTGCGAGTCCTGTTCCGGCGAAACCTGATTCTGTCCCTTCATCGGCTCACCCCTGCCACAGAGGCTTCAATGCGGCTTCCGGCCAGATCGCGATCCGCCGCATGCAGCACCACCCGTTCTCCCGCGCTCACGCCCGAGAGCGCTTCCACCTGGTCGCCAAAGCTTGCTCCCAGCGTCAGATATCGCAGCGCCGCGATGCCGTTGGCATCCACCACCCACGCCGTCGCCAGCGAACCGCGATGCACCACCGACGCAGTCGGAATCAGCACCGCCGAGCGCTCGCCCACAGGAATCGCAACCGAGCCATAGATGCCCGCGCGCAGCGAAGACGAAGCCGGCAGCGCCAGCTTCACCAGAAAGCTGTGCGAGGCCGTGTCGGCAGCGGGAACAATCTCGGCGACCGTGGCCCCAACCGGCGCCGACTCGCCATCCAGACTGGCCTCCAGCCGCTGCCCGCGATGCACCGCCGCAATCTGCGACTCATCCACGGAGACTTGAAGCTGCAACGGACCGCTTCGATCCACCACCACCAGCGGCACGCCCGGCGCGGCCAGCGAACCGGGATCGGCCAGCCGCGCCGTCACCACGCCCGCAAACGGCGCGCGGACCACCGCATAACCGGCCATCGTCGTTGCACTGCCCGCGGCGGCTTCCGCAGCCGTGAGCTCTGCCGCTGCCGCGCGCGCCTGCGCCTGGGCCGCTTCCGCGTGCCGGCTCACTTCGTCATACTCCTGCGGACTCACGCTCTTGCGCTCCCGCAGCAGCTTGTAACGCTGGAGCGTGGAGTCCGCCAGCGCAGCCTGCGCCGCCGCTGCGGCAGAGGCATCCCGCGCGCTGGCCACCGTCGCCTTCATGCGCTCCACGTCGCTGCTCGCCAGTGTGCTGTCAATGCGCGCCAGCGTCTCCCCGACGCGCACCGCGTCTCCGGCATGCACCATCACCTCCAGCACGCGTCCGGAGGTCTGCGCCGCCACCTGCGCGCTCTCCGCCGCGCGAACGCTGCCCACAGCCGTCACCGTCGAGGGAACCGTCTGTGCCACCGCCTGCGCCACCGCCAGGCCCGTCACCGTGCGCGGCGCTGTCCCAGTCGGTGCCGCGTTCTCCCGGCATCCACCCAGCAAAGCCAACCCACCCAGCAGAAGCGCCGGTGCCGCAACGGAAAGGGAAGTAACGGATCGATGATTCATGGCGTTTTTCCTCACTTGCTTCATCTCTTGCCTCATAACCTGCTTCATGGCTGTGCCTCGTTCGGGTTGGGTTCGGCTGTCGTCACGTCCACGGCGTGCCGCAGCGGATCGAGCGTGCCCGTGGCAAACTCAAAATCGATCCAGGAAAGCGCGTTCTCGCCCACCGCATGCCAATAGGCGTTCTGCGCCTGCCGTTGTGCATCCTCCACGCGCATCAGATCGCTCATCGTCGCCAGCCCGGCATCGTAGCGATCGCGCAGAATCCGCAGGCTCTCCGCCGCCTCAGCGCGCGCCGCGCGTGCCACCTCCACCTGCTGGCTCGCCGTCCGATGCGCGTACCACGCCCGCGTCACCTCCATCCGAATCTGGTTGTCCGCCGATTCGCTCGCAGCCTGTGTGCGCGTCAACGCGATCTTCGCCGCCGCAAGCTGCTGCCGTCGCGCGGCAGGGAAGAGATCCAGATGCACCTGCACTCCCGCCAGCCAGTTGTTCCCGCTGTTGCCCGTGAACCCGCCGCGATCCTGCTCCCAGCTTCCAAACGCTCCCACCGTGGGACCAAACGCCGCGCGCGCAGCCGTCACCCCGGTACGCATCGCAGCAAGCTGCTCGCCCAGCGCCGCGCGATCCTTCCGCGACCGCAGCGCCAGCTCGACCGCATCCGGCAAAGGCGGCATCCCATCCGTCTTTTCCGCCAGCGCATCGAGCGCGCCCTCGGGGACCGGCGCGCCCATCGCCTCTTCGAGCTGCGCCCACGCCGTCGCCACCGCGCCTTCCGCGGCCATCTGTTCTTCTCTCCGCGCAGCCAGCTCCGTCGCCGCGCTCAGCGCGTCCGCATCGACTGCCGTTCCCGCCTCCACGCGCGCCCTCGCTGTCGTCTCCAGCGCCTGAGCCGTCTTCACCTGCTCTTCGGCCAAATGCGCCTGCTGCTGCGCCAGTGAAACCCCCACATACGCCTCGGCAACGCGCCAGGCAAGCTGCTCGTCCGCCCGTGTGCCAATCGCCACAGCCGCGCGCTCCGCATGATCCGCGCTGCGCATCCCCAGCTCCGTCTGCATCGAATCAAACGCCAGCCAGTTGCCGCTGAAGCGCGTGGCAAAGTTGTTCAGCGGCAATGGACGATTCAGGCTGTTCAGCGCAAAGTCCGCCGTCGTAAATCGCTGCTGGCGCAGCAGCGAGCCAAAGACGTACACCGGATCGTTGCCACGCGTCATCAGTTCGTCGAACCCCAGCGTCGGCAACAGCGGCAACCGCGCGCTCCGCGCCGCCACCTTCGCCGCCGCCACGTCCGCAGCGGCCATCCGACGATCCGGGCTGTGATCCAGCGCCCTTTGCACCGCTTCGCTCAGCGTCAGCGCAGCCGGTGTCTCAGTCGGCTTCGGCGATTGCGCCCGCACCGCCGGCGCCAGCGCAATCACAAGCATGATCCATATTCTTTTCAACACGGCCACAATTCCCTCGTTGTCGGTGCCCTGTCAGGCGCCGTCAACTCAGAAAAGCCACAAACGAGCACAACTGTTACACCCAGCTCGTATTTATTTTTTGCGCCAGGCCTCTCAGGCCGCCGAGTTGCCCACCAGACGCAGATATTCGCGTGTAATCTGCGAACGCAGCGCTGCGCCAACCTGCGCTTCGCAGCCAGCCTCCAGAGTGCGGCAGCGCTCGATCGCCTCCCGCAGGTCGCGCAGAAACACGACACACTTCGGGCAGGCCTCGATATGGCGCTGCATGCGCTCGCAGTCCGCACGCGGCAATCGTTCATCCACCAGATCCGAAAGCTGCGCGAAGATATCCCGACACCCCGCAGGCCGACCACGCTTCGACGCCGAACTCCCCCGCACCGTCGCGCGCTCGCCTGCCGACAACGCAGCCATCGCCCGCCGCACCGCCAGGCGCGCCCGATGCAGACGCACCCGCACCGTGCCCGGCTTCACACCCAGCACCTGTGCAATCTGCGCAATGTCCAGATCCTCCATATCGTGCAGCACCAGCACCATCCGATACTGCGGCGGCACTTCCAGCACAGCGCGATGCACAAGCTGCTGCTGCTGGCTCTGAATCGCCGCATCCTCCGGCGAAACCTCCCGCGCCGCGCGCGCCGACAGCCGCGCCAGCTCTCCTTCGCTCGGCATCAGCTCGTCCAGCGAAAGCATCTGCGCCGGTGCTCCAGCAGGCTTGCGCCGCATCCGCCAGCAGCGGTTGCGCGTCACCGTATACAGCCACACCGCAAGCGCCGGAGCATCCACCAGCCGCGCCAGATGCGGTGCCGAGCGCATCAGCACCTCCTGCATCGTGTCCTCGGCGTCCTCCGGATGTCCGCACACCTTCATGCTGAACCCATACACCGTCCGCTGCAGCAGCGCAATCGCACGCGCCACGCTCTCCGGCGTCTGTTCACGCAGCAGTTCTGCGGCTTGTTCTACCTCTGGGCGCATGACGGAAGCAGCCGCGAACGGCTATCGCCAGTATACCCAGATGAAAATCTCCCCCGGCACGCAAAACCGGCCACGCATGTCCTGACACGCAAAAGCCGACACGCAAAAGCCGAACCGCCGTCGAGTAAGCTCGACGGCGGTTCGGCTTCGGTCTGCACTCTCCGTTACGCGCTCTTCGTTACGGCTGCACGCCCGTCTGGTAGCGGATCGCCGCCAGATCGGACTCATAGCTGAAGCGTGCGTTGGTGTCCTGGATCGCTGCCTGGGTCTGCTGATACTCCGCCTGGCTCAACTCCACAATCGAGCTGAGGCCCAGGTTATAGCGGGTCTGCGCCAGATCGAGCGCCATGTTGGCTTCCTTCAGCAGTTCTGCCGTCACCACCATCTTCTGCCGCGCCGTGTTTGCGTTCAGCCATGCCGATTTCACGTCGCGCTGAATCTGCTCCGTCAGGTTCCGTGTGCGCTCGTTCGAGGCGCGAGCCTGCAACCTCGCCTGCGCCGTCTGTGCCGTGAACAGAAAGCCGTTGAAGACCGGAATCTGCACATTCACGCCCGCCGCGCCATACCAGTCGGGATTGTAGTATTGCGACGTACCCACCGGTGTTGCGCCCAGCAGACCCACGCCAGAGATGGTCGGCAACAACTGGTCGCGCTCCGCCTTGCTGAATTTCACATTGGCCTGATACGTATAGTTGTCCGCCTGCAAGTCGGGCCGTTGCTGCATCGCCTGCTGCAGCAGAGGTTCCGGCGTCAGCGCAATCTCCGGCAGCGGGTCGGCCTCATCGATCAGCTTGTAGTTGTTCGCCGTCGGCAGACCCAGAATGCGATTCAACTGCGCCATCTGCACGTCGGCCAGGTTGTTGGCATCCAGCAGGAAGAGCTTCGCCTCCGACAGGTTCACATCGGCAAAACTCAGGTCCAGATCGGAGCGGAGTTTGGCCGCGGTGAGCGCTGCAATCTGGTCGCGCACTGCCTGACGCGCAGCCAGGTTCTGTTTGGCCACGCGCACCGTCGCCTGCGCCTCCAGCGTGTTATAAAACGCCACATCCGTCGTCAACACAATCTCATCCAGCGTCGCGATGGACGTCGAAGAAGCTGCCTTGGCTTGCAGTGCGGAGGTCGCCACCAGGTTGTTCGTATGCCCGAAGTCATAGATCAACTGCGTCAGTTGCACGCCCGCGCCCATGTGGTTCAACATGCGCGAGGAGTCCAGCGTGCCCGACGAGATGCGCGAGGCCTGCTCGGCCGCCACGCCCGTCGCATTCACCGCCAGCGTCGGCAACAGCGCCGAACGCGACTCACGCACAACCTGGTTCTGCGCCAGCGCCAGCAGCTTGTACTGGCTGATGCGCGGATTGTTCTGGATGGCAAGCTGCTCGGCCTGTTTCCGCGTCAACGTCTTGCCCAGCGGACCGTTCACCTGCGAGGCTCGCTTCTCCGAAGCGGCGTCAAAGGTGGTGGCTGCCTGTTCGGCCTGGGCCTGCGCGTTCTGCAGAGCCTGGCTGATCGCCTGGCCCTGCGGAGCAGGCGGCAGCGGAGCCATCTCCTGCTGCGCCTGCATCCCCGGTTGCAGCATCAGCACAGCCGTCAGCAGGAACGAAAGTTGCTTAGTCATGCGAAACCTCCGTGCCGCTGGCTGCGGCCGCTGCTTCCAGCGCTTCCTCTTTCCGGTGCATCAGGTAATACGCTGACGGCACCAGAAACACGGTGACCGTTCCGGAGACCGTCAGCCCGCCCAGAATCGCGCGCGCCAGCGGAGCATACTGTTCGCTGCCCGGCTCCAGCGCCAGAGCCATCGGAATCAGTCCCAGAACCGTCGCCATCGTCGTCATCAGAATCGGACGCAGACGAACCTTGCAGGCCTCCGCCAGCGCAATCTTCAGCGGACGCCCCAACCCGCGCAGCGTGCCCACGAACTCCACAATCAGAATGCTGTCCGAGACCACGATGCCCGTCATCATCACCACTCCCATCAGCGACATCACGTTCAGCGTCGTGTGTGTCAACAGCAGGAAGAGGATCACCCCCGACATTCCCGGCGGAATCGCCAGCAGGATAATGAACGGATCGGAGAACGAGGCAAACTGCGCCATCAGGATCAGGTAGACCAGCACAATCGCAAGCACCAGTCCGATCGCGAAGCTGCCAAAAACCTCGTTCATATCCGTCACCGCGCCGGCCACCTGCACCGTCACGCCGCGCGGCGCCGGCATCTTCGCCAGAATCTTCTTCACCTGGTCGTTGATCACCGTCAGATTCTCGCTCTTCGGCTGAATGTACACATCATAGCTGCGGCGAAGCTGGTAGTGATCCACTTCCGTCGGCGTCTCGATCGGAACGATGTTGGCAATCGACTCCAGCGGCGCGTAGCTCTTGTTGTCCCGCGCGCGCAGCGGAATATCCTTGAAGTCCTTCATCGTCTTGATCTGGTCATTGTGATACTGAACGCCCAGGAAGTAGTTGTTGCCCGTCTTCGGATCCACCCAGAACGTCGGCGCAATCTGTGAGTCCGACGTCAACGCCGTAATCACGTTGTCCACCGCATCCTCGACCGAGATATTTTCCAGGCCCGCCTGTTCGCGGTTGATGTCCAGCCGCAGACCCGGGTAGCTCAGATCCTGCGGAATCAGCACATCGTTCACCGTATCCAGCTTGCGCACTCGTGCCGCCACCCGCGTCGCATACTGGAAGCCCGACTCCAGGTCGCCGCTGCCCACGCGAATATCGATCGGCGCCGGCTTGCCCTGGTTCACCACTGAATCCACCAGTCCGCCCGTCTGGAAGTAGACGCCGATCTCCGGAAAATCCCGCCGGAAGCGCTCACGCACGCGCTGCATATACACGAAGCTGCTGATCTTGTGATCCTCCTGCAGGCTCACCTGAATGAAGCCCGTGTGCATGGCGGAGTTCGGCGTATAGATCGACGACAAATCCGGCGTCACGCCGATATTCGTCACGATCATGTTCATGTCCTCTTTGGTCACAATGTGGCGAATGTCGTTCTCCATCATCGCCGCATACTCGTCGGTCACCTCCAGGCGCGTGCCCGGAGGAGCCTTGAAGTTGATCACGAACTGACCTGGATCGGTGCGCGGAAAGAACGCCTTGCCCAAAACCGGGAACAGCCCGAAGCTGACCACCACAAAGGTGGAAAACGCCAGCACCACCAGCACCGGTCGATCCAGACAAACCACAATCGCCTTGTCATAGGCATGTTGCAGTCGGTCGAACTGCGCGTTGAAACCCTTCACAATTCGCTGGAAGAGACTGATCTTCTTCCCCGCGTTGTGGTGGTGGATCGAGTGCTCGGTCTCGGCCAGACCCTCCTCGGCCTCTTCGGCGTTGTGCGCGTGATGGCCGACGTCCTTGATGAACGTCGCGCAGAACAGCGGCACCACCGTCATCGCCACCACATAGGAGGCCAGCAGAGCCAGAACCACCGCCAGCGCCAGCGCCGTGAACAGGTATTTGCTGATGCCCACCAGCAGGATCACCGGGAAGAAGACGATGCTCGTACTCGCCGTCGCCGCCAGCACCGCAAGCTGCACTTCCTTGCCGCCGTTCACCGCCGCATCCCGCGGACTCTCCCCCAGCTCCATGTGCCGGAAGATGTTTTCCAACACCACCACCGAGTTGTCGATCAGTCGAGACAGCGCCAGCGCAATGCCGCCCAGCACCATCGTGTTGATCGTGCTCCCCCCCAGGTTCAGCGCAATGAACGCCGTCAACGCCGAGATCGGAATCGACAGCATCACCGAGATCGTCGCGCGGAAGTTGCCCAGGAACAGCAGAATCATGATCGCCGTCAGCAGCAGCCCGATCGTGCCTTCGTTGATCACGTTCTTCACGGCAATCTTCACAAACACCGACTGGTCAAAGACCACCGCCGTCTTCAACTGCTCCGGCACGTCCAGCAGATGCTGGATCGCCACGCGAATGCCGCTCACGATCGAGATCGTATTCGAGTCGCCACCCTGCTTGAAGATCGGAATGTAGACCGAGTGCTCGCCGTCCACGCGAACGATGTTGTACTGCAACGCGCCCGTATCTTTCGCCTCGCCGATATCGCGCACACGCACCACCGACTTCACCGTCGAGGTCATATCGCTCTTCACCGGCATGTCGTTCATGCGATGTACGATATCTTCCTGGCTGTTGGCGTATACGTTGTAATCCAGCGTGCCGATGCGCACATCGCCCGCCGGCAGAATCAGGTTCGTCGCGTTGATCGCCTTCACCACGTCCATCACGGACATTTCGTGCGCTTCCAGCTTCAGCGGATCCACAAAAATCTGAATCTGACGATACGTTCCGCCATACGGCTGCGGCACCGATGCACCCGGCACGTTCGCCACCTGGTTGCGCACCTCGAACTGCGCCAGATCCTTCAGTTGCACCTCGTTCAGCCCCTTGCCTTCCAGCGTAATCAGACACACCGGCAGGTTCGAAGCGTCAAACGGCAGCACCACCGGCGGAAGCGTTCCCGGCGGCAGACGCCGCAAATCCGCCAGCGCCAGCCCGGAGATGCTGCTCACCGCCGCATTCGGATCCGTGCCCGGCTGAAAGTAAACCTTGATCAGGCTCACGCCCGTCAGCGAACGCGATTCGATGTGCTCAATGTTGCTGCCCAGCGTAAAGAATCGCTCATACGTATCGGTGATGTCGGCTTCCATCTGCTCCGGCGGCATGCCGGCATAGAACGTGGCCACCACGACGACTGGAATGTTGACTTCAGGAAAAAGATCGACCGGCATTCTGGCGACCGTGGTGATTCCCACCACCACGATCATCAGACAGAACATCAGGATGAAAAACGGATAGCGAATGGCAAAGGAGGACATTTATTTGCCTTCCTCCTGAGCCGCGGTCGGAATGAAGGCAGGTCGAGGATCGATCAAGTCGCCATCGCGATAGTTATCCTGCCCCGAGGCAATCACCTTTTCCCCGGCCTTCAGCCCGCCGTCGATGATCTCCGTCCTGTTCGGCGTCTGGATGCCCAGCTTCACAATCCGCTTCTCCACGTGGTTCGTCGCGTCCAGCACCAGAATGTAGTAGCTGTTGCCCGACGTCACCACCGCCTGCGCGGGAACGTACACCGCGTCATGCTTCGTCTTCAGATAAAACGTCGTCTCGGCATACATGCCCGTCGTCAGCGTCAGCTTCGGATTCGGCACGTCCACCTCGGTCAGCATGGTGCGCGTCGAAGGATCCAGCGCGCGCGTAAACCGGATGATCTTGCCCGGGAAAACCTCGCCCGTCGCATCCACATGCACGTCCACCTTCCCGCCAATGTTGATGTACGGCACGTCTCCTTCCGGCACCGGCATCCGCAGTCGCAGCAGGTCGCTTTGCGCCACCTTCACCACCGGCATCGACTCCGTTCCCGTGCTGGTTCCGTTCGAGCTGGTTCCAGCCGGCACCAATGCGCCGGTATCCGCATAGCGGAAGGTCACCACCCCGTTGTACGGCGAAACGATATCGGTATACGCATACAGCGCGTTCACGCGATCTTCATTCGACCGCGCCAGGCTCAACTGCTGCTCCGCCGCTTCATACGCAGCCTTGGCCACGTCGATCTTCGCCGCCGCTTCCAGGTCCCGCGCCTGATAGTCGTCGATCTCCTGCTGCGCAATCAATCCCGGACGCTCCTTGGCCGCCTCCGCCAGACGCGTGTAGTTCAGGTGAATCGCGCGATACGCCGCATCCGCGTGCGCCACTTCATCCTGCTCGCGGACCACCTGCGCCTGCGCATGCTGCACCGCGGCCTTGGTCTCCGCCAACTGGTCGCGCAACTCCGGCACTTCCAGCTTCGCCATCACCTCGTTCGTATGCACAATGTCCCCGATATCCACCTTGATCCAGCGCACATAACCGGAAATCTTGGCATGCACATCCACGTTCTGATAGGGGATAAACTGACCCGCAACCTGGAGCTGCGCCGTCAGGTCGCCCTGTTGCGCCACCGCAACCGGAGCCGTCAGCGCCTTTTCAGGCCCTTCAGCCGGTTTGCGGCTGCGAATCACAACCACGACAACAATCGCCACCACAATCAGCAGCACAATCCAGAAAGAACGCTTGCGAAGCACGTGTCCACCTTTCAAAAGCGGGAATCAAAATTTTTGTGAGTACCAGTCTTGCGAGTACCAGTCTTGCGAGTACCGGAGGACCGGAAGCGGAATCGACCGTCCTGAACCAGGCTGCGAACTCCACTCCGCCAGAATATCTAAACCGCCGAAGGCGGCGGCGGACGCGGCAGGCCGTCGCAATGCCCCGCTCTGCGCACCACCGGGAATCGCTCCACGCGGGCAACCGAGTCAACCTCTGTCGTCGCGGTCCGGTCCGCCCACCCCGCGGGCAGCTCCGTCCATCCAGATGCAAACGAGGCAACCTGCCCGGTTCGCAGCCGCAGCGCCCCACGACGCTCCAGACTGCGGCGTTCCAGACTGCTGCCTTTCGGGCCAATGCCCTCCAGACTCGTACGCTCCAGACTCGTACGCTCCAGGCAGGCGCGATGCGCCAGCAAACGCGCCTGCGGAATCGCATGCTGCACCACGCGCTGCGTCGAGTAGAGCGAGGCCTTGTAGCCCACGCCCCAGGCCACCACCGCAAGCGCCAGCAGAACTGCAACCGCACGCAGGGTGCGTGAGCCGCTGGCTTTTCCTTCGGTCGTGATCCTCATCATGCCGCTTTCATCCTGCACTCTACTCATCTTCATCGTTGAACGACGCTCACAGGGCCTGCGTTCTTCACTCACCCAGCCACATGTCTGCTGCGTCCTGCTGCTCTGCATCGGGAAGCTGCGGTCGCCGCACACTCCACAGTGACCGGAGCCTGCGACGCAAACCGCTTTTGTTTTGCTGATGAATCCGATGCCGGTGCCTGAAAAAGCGTTGCATCGATGTGGGCAAATTCACGACAGCGTCATCCAGCTCCGCAGAAATTCTCCGCGAATCCCGCAAACGCCCCCGGCTGGGCCGTACTGCCCGGCAATCTTCCGCCTGCCTCCCGCCAGACTCCCGCCAGCGACTCCACGCCGATTCTTGGTTGGCCTTCCCACAGGAAATCTGCCCTCGTTTTTGCCCTCGCCCTCGCCCTCGCCCTTGCTGTTGCTTTTTTGGTTGTCATTCCCGAAGGGAATCTGCTGTTGTTCTTGCTGTTGCCCTTGCCCTTGCAGTTGCAGTTGCTGTTGCTCTTTTGGTTGTCATTCCCGAAGGGAATCTGCTGTTGTTCTTGCTGTTGCCCTTGCCCTTGCCCTTGCAGTTGCTCTTCTTGTTGTCATTCCCGAAGGGAATCTGCTGTTGCTCTTGCTGTTTGGGTTGGCCTTCCCACAGGGAATCTGCTGCGGCACTCTTCGCCTCTCTTCCGGGCTACTCCACGCCAAGATCGGCCAGTTGTTTCCGGTTCGTCTCGTCGATCGTCAACACATTGTGGCAGGTCGAGCAATCGCTCGCAATCGACTTGCCCGAGGCCGCATTGTGGCTCCCGTCATGGCATCGCGTACAACCCGGATAGTCGTTATGGCCCAGGTTGTTGGGATGCGTTCCCCACGTCACCTTCATGAATGGAAAGACGTTCTGGCTCCAGATCGCCGCCAGTCGGCTCGACGCCTGCGTAATTTCGTACTGGTCCTTCTGCCACAGCTCCGGATAGCCGCTCTGGTAAAAACGCGCCAGCCGCGCCGCCATCTCCGTCCGCGCCTGCTCCCGGCTGGAGTAGAACGCCTTCAGCAGCTCCAGCGATTCCTTGTGAATATACGGCAGCTCCGGGCGGATCGCCCCGGCCAACATGCTCCTGTCCACCGCATGCTCCGGCGTATCGAACGAGTGCGCCACCCGGTTATGGCAGTCCGTGCAATCCATCACCCGCCGCACCCCCACCTTTGCCGTCTTCATATCCGTATCCGTGTACTCGGTCACCCTGCCGTCGGCCTCCGTCCGGGCCACATAATGAATCGTCTGGTGCGTCGCATCCGTCGATATGTACTCGATATGCCCCAGGTGCGCGCCGTGAATCCCCGAAAGCGCCCCCGCCACCGATCGCCCGCCCACATGCAGCAGCACCAGGCTCCGCGAGCGCGTATTCTTCTCGTCATCCCCATACGTCGTCGAGATGAAAACCCGGTCTCCCATCCACGCATCCGCGCGATGACACTTCAGACACGTCTGACCGACCGGCGGCAGCCTGTCCTCGGGCATGATCGGCGTCGCATAGTGTCTGCGCAGCACGTCGATCAGTTGCTTCGTCCCGTTCACCTTCGCATGCACATACCCGCCCACCCCGGAGCCAACATGGCAGTCCACGCACGCCACTCCGGAGTGCGTCGAAACCGGATACGCCGTCCCTTCCGGAGCCATCACGTGGCACGTCTCGCCGCAGAACGACTCCGTGTCCATATACGCCACTCCTCGATAGGTCGCCGTGCCCAGAATCACGAAATTGAGAAACGTCGTCGCCGCCACGATCTCGATGCCGCGGCGAAAGACCGGATCGCCCAGCTCGATGCGCGGATAGACCGAGGGGACTTTCCCCATCCGGCGCAGCACCGCACGGCGCACCACCATCCCCACCGGAATCAAAATCAGCCCCAGCAGAAAGATCCCCGGCAGCAGAAAATCCAGAATGATCCCGATGTAGGGGTTCTGCGTGCCGCCGTGACCGAAGGCGTCCACCACCCAGAAGCCGATCAGCACAAACGCAGCCGCGCTCGTGATCGCGCCCCCGGCCAGGCTCAGCAGATTATTGCCAAAGAAGAGCGCCGGACGAATCCACTCCTTCCGGATTTTCTCCCATGCAGACATGATGACTCCTTCGCTTCCGGCTTGCCTCAATGCAAGTTACGATCCGCGCAATCCCCTGCGCTTTATCTCTTCTGCAGCGTGCGAATGTAGGCGATCACCTCTTTGATCTGCGCATCGCTCAGCTTCGCGGCAAAAGCCGGCATCTTGTTCTTGCCGTTCTTCGTCGTCGCCGTCAGATCGGCATCCGTCTTCTTCATCACCTCCGGCGTATCCAGCGGCAGCGCGTGCGTCATCTTCCCGCCCGGCGTATTCCCTTTCAGGTCCGCGCCGTGGCACATCTGGCACTTCGCCTTATAAACATCCGCGCCCGAGTTTTGCCCCATTGCGTTGCTGCTGACAACCAGGCTGAACGCAAGAACAAACGCAGCCGCTTCGGCGCGGCGCATCCTTGCAGAAGTGAGAGAAGAAACGAGTGGAAAAGTTGGCTTGAACATCGTTCGATGACCTCCATCGTCGAGTTGGTTTGTGCCCATTGCAGTCATGGCTCGTGCGCCCTCAGGCCAAGCCGGAGCCGCGTGAAAACGCGCACTCCGGCTCGGCCAGAAAGCCGCGTTCAGAACGCATAGCGCACCGAAAGCGTGTAGACGTTGCCGTGAAATTGGCGCGGCGCGGCCGGCCCGATCGGGCTGCCTTCGCTGTAGCCGTAGTAGTCGTAATTCGCCTTCCACTGCCAGTTGTTTTCCAGGTCATAGGCCACCGTCGCATACGGCGTCTGATACACCGACTGCAGCGAGCCATCCACCTGCCGAACATTGATCACCGTCGCGTTTCCGTTCACCGCCGTCGCCCGATATCCCGCCGTCGTGTGAATCCGCTTGTACGGCGAATACACCAGCCCCACATTCCCCGTCTGCGTCGGCACGTTATAGTCGTCGTTCGTCTGGTACGGCGTCCCGTTGGCTATGCAGCTCGGGTCCTGCGCCGCCGTCGCGTTCGTCGGCGCCGGCGTCACCGTGTAGCACTCGGCAATCGTCGAGTAGACGCTGGTATACGAGTAGTTCGCCTCCAGCGACCACGACCCTCCCGGCGCAATCACCGCTCCCGCCGAGTAGTTCCGGTTGTGCTGAAGATAATGCACGTACTGAACGTTATCCCGGCTTTCAAAGATGTTCACCGCTCCGGAAAACGTCATCCACTTCTCCGGCTTATAGGTCGAGCGGACGATCGTGTGCTGCGTCTGCCGCGGGCTGATGCGCGTAAAGGAGTTGTCCGCATACATCCCCTCGAAATTCACATTCACACGCCACTGCGCGGTCGGCTGCAACACGCTGCCAAACAGCACCCAGTCCTCATGGATCGGAATCACATCCCCGCCGCTGTCCGTAATCGTTCGCGTGCGATACCGATAGCCCACTGAGAAGTTCGCGCGGCTGAACGCGTCCCACGTCCCCATCACCGTGTCCGAGGTCCACTTCTGGTTCAGCCACTGATAGTCCGGCACCGCTGCCGGCGTGCTCGTCGGCGGCACCGGCGTAGCCACCATCGAAGCTCCGGTCTCGTTCACCGTCGTGAAGCTGTTCGCTCCCGGAATCCGCCAGTACTGGTAATCCACCACGTTCGAGATCGTCACCCGGCGCGCAACCTGCCAGTTCACCGCGTAGTCGCCGCTCACATTCACACGCCGCACCCGCGCCGATCCGGTCTCCAACGACTCCAGCAGCTTGCTCCGCGTCTCGTTGCCCACGAACGTTTCGTTGAAGTTGTCCAGCGTCAGCGTGCTCCCGCTGTAGACAAACCGCCCGTTCATCTCCACACGCGGAATCGCCCCGCTGTGAAAGCGAAACTCCTCCGTCGGCGTGAACAGATGCGTCGGTGCCTGCCGCTGATACGCCGTGTAGCCGTTACAAGCAGGGTTGAACGCTCCGCCCGGCAGAAACGGCGTCGCGCACGGATCGGACCACGCCGGCACAAAGTCGATGCCCCCGCTCACCGCCACCCCGTTCGGCAGCGTATTGTTCAGCAGGCCCAGGTTCCACGTCGTAAACTCCCGATACAGCGTCATGATGTGGTCATAGCTCGCGCTCGTATGCCGCGGCATCTTCACATCCAGACCCAGTGTCCAGTTCTGCGTCTGGATATCCCAGTTCTGGTTCAGCAGCGCTTCCGCGCCAAAGTGCACCGTGCTCAGCGACGGCCCTTCGCTGTTGTTCTGGCTGAATCCCACGCGCAGGCTCACCGGCGAAAGCGGACCAAACGTCAGCAGCGTATCCGTCATCCTGCGCACCGTATTGAACAGATGCGGCGAGGTCAGGTACGGAACATTGCCCACCCCCGGCGGAATCAGCGGATTCGCCAGCAGGTCATAGTCCACATAGCTGCGCCCGCGCCGGAAGCTCCCCGCAAAGTCATAGAACCGACCTTTTTCAAAACTCAGATACGTCGCGCTGTACGGGTCGCCGCCATAGCCAAAGCTGTTCGTCGAAAGACTGTCGAACAGCAGCGGCTTCGCCCCTTTCACCGCGCGCATCTCCGTCGATTCGCTCAGGATGCGCGGCCCCGTGTGCAGATTCACCATCGTCGCGTAGCTCTCGCCGCTGCCCCCATACGGCGCAATGTGTCCGCCCGCTTCAATCTCATTGTGAATCTGGTATTCGGCGGCAAACTTCCGGCTTGCCTCCTCCTGCGTCTCCGGTGTCTGCTCCGGCAGCGGCTTGTAACTGTTCGCGTCATTGCGCGCACTGGCCACGCGACTGCTCGTCCCAGTCATGCTGCTCCCAGTCACGCTCGTCCCACTCGTGCTCGAACTCGCGCTCGCGCTCGCCTCCGGCGCTACCCCGCTGGTGGCCGATCCCGGCGCATGCGCCGCCTTCTGTCCCACCTCTGGCGGCGGTGCCGCTCCCAGGGCAAAGGGTACAGCCGCAAAGACCAGGGACAAGGCAACGATCGCGGCTCGCCGTGGGACTACGGAGACAACTCCTGATGGGGAAGAAATCAGGGGCGACAGGAAGAAAGTGGTGCGCTTCATGATTCCCCCTTACTTGAAAAAAATGTTGCTGGCGTTGGAGCCATGGACCTGCGTATGGCAAACCGTGCAGGCCTGGAACTGATTCGCCTGGTTGTGGAACGAAGGCGTGCCCGGCGCAGTAAAGATCGAAGACGCCGTGTGGCACTGCATGCAAAGGCTGTTCACGTTGTTCTGCGTCAGCAGCCGCGCGTTCTGTGAGCCGTGCGGCGTGTGGCAGCTCGTGCACCCCTCCGTCTTCAGCGGCGGATGCTCATAGATGAACGGCCCCGACGCGTCCGAGTGGCACTTCATGCAAATCTGGTTCTGGTCCGCCGCCGCGCGCAGGTTGTTCTTCTGGAAGCTGCCATGCGGATCGTGGCAATCGCTGCAACTCATCACCCCTTCGTTCACCTTGTGATGAAACGCCTGCTCAAACGCGGGTTTCACGTCCGTGTGGCAGCGATAGCAAAGCTGCGGCTGCGGCGCTTGCAACATCGCCTCGTCCGTATTCGTCCCCGCGCTCGATGCATGATGCGCGCTGTGGCAGCTCGTGCAGCTCACCCCCGCCTCGCCATGCGACGTTCGCTTGAAGTTCGGGTGCGCCGATGCGTGGCAGGAGAGGCAAACCGCGTCCGCCTGCGCCGGTGTCGCCTTGGCAAACGAGAAAATCTTCGTCGCATCCCCGCCCGAGTCCACATGCTCGCTGCCCGCCCCGTGGCAACTCTCGCAGGTGTCGCCCTTGCCACCGTGCTGCAACGCCAGCCGCGCATGCGCGTTGCCTTCGATCGCCTTCGACTCGTCCGTGTGGCACGTCGCGCAGGTATCGTTGCCCACCGGATGCGCTGCCGACGAAGGACCGTTCGGCCCCGCCTTTACCTGTCCCGCCTTTACCTGTCCCGCCGCGTCCTGCCCCGTGGCCGCTTTGTCTGCCGCTTTCTTCGCCGCCTGCGCCGCAACCCCGCCCAGCAGCACCAGCGCCAGTGAGACCATGGCAAACTTCCAACACAACCGGCCCGCTGGCCGTCTCCGCAGAGTCCAACTTCCGTGTCGCATGGCATCTCCCCATGCCTGACGCGGCTTGTGTCGTGCCAGGCTCCTGCGAAGCGCCGTCGCGCATTCTCCGCGTCCACCACGCCTTCGCAACCCGACCGGAAGAAGCCTCCGGCCCGATTCAAAGTATGGGTCGCCTTTGGCAAAAAGAATGTGACGCGTATCACCCAGAATGACAATTTCGTCATCATGCGGCACGCAGACAGGAACTCACCAGCGCACAGCGCAGCTCAACTGTCCGGAAAAACCCTCTTACGCCCGCGTCCCGGCTGCAATCCGCCGCAGCGCCGGCAGAATCCCGCCCAGCGCCGACGCATCCCCGCTCCCGTCGCCCAGCGCAAAATACGCACTGCGATAGTGCGCAAACAGCTCCGCGTAAACCGCCGTCGCCGCCGGTTCCGGATGCACCTCGCGCAGCGGCAGGCACACCGCCGCCTGCGCCGCTTCGATCGTCGGATACACCCCCGCCGCCAGCAGCGCAAAGATCCCCGATCCCAGGCTCGTCGGCACCCCCGCCGGCACCAGCACCGGCTTGCCCAGCACATTCGCATACACCTGGTTCAGCACCTCATTCTTCTGCGGAATCCCCCCGGCATTGATCACCCGCTCCACCGCCACTCCGTGCTCGGCCATCCGCTCCAGAATGATCCGCGTATGCATCGCCGTCCCTTCAATCGCGGCAAACAGCTCGTCCTGCGCCGTATGCAGCAGGTTCCACCCCAGCGTCACCCCGCCCAGCTCCGGATTCACCAGCACCGTCCGGTCCCCGTTATCCCAGCTCAGCCGCAGCAACCCCGTCTGTCCCGCGCGATACCCGCTCAAACCCTCCGAAAGCGCCGCCACCGTCGATCCCGCACGCCGCGCAATCGCCTCAAAGATATCGCCCGTCGCCGAAAGCCCGGCTTCGATCCCCGTGTACTCCGGATGCACGCTCCCCGGCACCACCCCACAGACGCCCGGCACCAGCCGCGGCTCCCGCGCCATCGCAATGATGCACGTCGAAGTGCCCACCACATTCACCACGTCGCCCTCGCGGATATGCGACCCAACCGCATCCCAGTGCGCGTCAAACGCTCCCACCGGAATCGGTATCCCCGCCCGCAAGCCCAGCTCCGACGCCCAATGCGCGCTCAGGTGCCCCGCCAGATGATCCGACGTCAGATACTCCCCGTCCAGCTTCTCCCGCACACCCGCCAGCAGCGGATCCACCGCCACCAGAAACTCCTCCGGCGGAAATCCGCCCCATCGCGGATTCCACAGCCACTTGTGGCCCATCGCGCAGACGCTCCGCCGCACCTGCCGCGGCTCCTTCACCCCGCACAGCGTCGCCGCCACCATGTCGCAGTGCTCCAGCGCCGTCCCCAGCCGCGCGCGCTTCTCTGCATTGTGCCGCAGCCAGTGCAGCAGCTTCGCAAATCCCCACTCATGCGAATACACCCCGCCACACCAATCAATCGCCTCCAGTTTCAGCGCATGCGCCTTCGCCGTAATCTCCGCCGCCTCGGCATGCGCGCGATGATCGCACCACAGGTAGTAGTCGTCCAGCGGCTCCATCCGCTCGTCCACCACAATCACACTCGAACCCGTCGTATCCAGCGCCAGCGCCGCCACGCCCTCGCCCGCAATCCCCGTCTGCTCCAGCACCGCGCGCATCGCCCGCGTCAGTGCGCGCATCTGGTCCCCGTGCGACTGCGTGGCAAAGTCCGGATCCTCGCGCCGACGATGCAGCGGATACTCCGCCGAAGCCGTCCCAATCGGACCGCTCTGGCTGTGCACCAGCGTCACCCGCACGCTCAACGTTCCAAAATCCACCCCGGCGACAATCGGCATCCAATCCTCTTTTCCTGACGCGTTTTCCGTGCGCTTTCTTGTGTACACGCTTCACCGCTCCGTGGAAACCCGCACGGCGGCGAAAATCCGCGCGCGAAAACGCTTCCCCGCGCAACCTCCGCAGTGTATCGAAAGCCCGCCTGCCCTGTCCTG
>JAJZHE010000131.1 GCA_021804655.1 Acidobacteriota bacterium | reverse complement strand
CGGGTCTGATCCGGTCCATTTCATAGCTCAATTGGTTGATGGAAACGCGCTCACTTTACCGCGAAAAGTTCACGGTCGATAGCCCGGACCGCGCAGAACCTTGCCCGGCAGCGCTCCGGTCATTGCGCCGTGAGCAACGACGGGAACGCCATTGACCAGAACAAAGTCCATGCCGGTGGAAAGCTGGTTGGGATTTTCATAGGTGGCGCGATCCTGAACGATAGCTGGATCGAAGACCACGATGTCCGCTGCCAGGCCCAGTTTCAGCACGCCACGATCGCCCAGATGGAGCCGTTCTGCGGGCAGCGCGGAGAATTTGCGAATGGCGTCGGACAGTGTGAGCAGATGATCCTGACGCACATATTTGCGCAAGATACGCGGGAAGGTTCCGTAGGCGCGCGGATGGGTGTGCTGCTGGCCGAGCATGCCAGCAGGCGAGACGCCGCCCGCGTCATTGTCAATCGACACCCAGGGCTGTTTGAGCGCCAGTTCCACATCCGGCTCGCTCATGGCAAAGACGGCGACCTCTGTGTCTGCATGATCCTTTAGCAGCAGATCGCAGAGCGCGTCGATGGGGTCTTCATGCCAGGTGGCCGCGATCTGCGAGATGCGCTGGCCGAGCAGCGGGCGCAGAGCGGGATTGCCAACATCGGTGACGAGGATGTCCTGTGGACCGGAGATTTCCTGCCATTCATTGTCCCAGTTGGAATGGGATTGGAGCAGATCGCTCCGAATGCGCGCACGCGTGGCTGGGTCATGAAGCCGAACCATCATTGCGTCCGTGCCGCCAGCGTGTGCCCAGGGCGGAATGAATGCGGAGAGTGGATTGCCCCATGCGGTGTAAGCATACGTATCCGCAGCGATGTCGAGGCCCTCTGTGCGGTACTGATGAATGCGCGCGACGATCTCAGGCATGCGTCCCCAGTTGGCATGACCGGCTGCTTTGAGATGCCATATCTCGACCGAAGTGTGCGCCTGACGCCCTATCGCAGCCGCTTCGTCGAGCGCGGCGAGGATATCGTCGCTCTCGGAACGAACGTGCGTTGCGTAGATGCCGCCGTATTGCCCGGCAACCGTTGCCAGCGCAGCGATCTCCGCAGTTTTGGCGTAAGGCGCAGGAGCATATTGAAGCGACGTGGACAAACCCATCGCGCCGTCGCGCATTGCCTGACGAACGAGCGCGCGCATCTGGTCAAGCTGCGCCGGTGTGGGCTGCACATCTCCCTCGCCCAGCACGATGCGACGGATGCCGGTCTCGCCGACGTAGGTGGCAAAGTTGATCCCAATACCCTGGCGTTCCAGACGCGCGAAATACTGCGCCAGTGTCGTCCAGTCCGGTGTGATGTGCAGGCGCGCGTAATCGCTTTGGTTGTCGGCGATGAGTGCTGCGTTGAGCGGCGCGACGGAGTCGCCTTCACCGGTGATCTCGGTGGTGATGCCCTGAAAAATTTTGGAGGGAACGCGTGGATCGACGAGCAGATTCAGCTCGGACTGGCCAAGCATGTCAATGAAGCCAGGCGCAACGATCTGGCCGTGCGCGTCGATGGTTTGCTTGCGGCTTTGGCCGTCGAGTTTGCCGATGGCTGCGATGTGGCCGTCGCGAATGCCGATGTCCGAGGCGTACCAGGGCGAACCGGTGCCATCGAGAATATGCCCGCCAGTGATGACGATATCGAACGGCGCGGCGGAGTTTTGCCCGTGCGCTGCCGATGCAATCCACAAGGCGGCGAAGGTGAACAGAAGCGAAAACTGCGCGCGAGCGCGGCGAAATGGGCGATGCATCACGAAAGGCGGCAAGAGCAACTCCGGCGTGAGGATGGAGTCATCATATCGCAGGCGCGTTGGCTGGCCGACGGATCAATTGCATCGAGCACGCGATTTGATCGCGATGGTTGAGGGAATGCGCAGCTCGACACACATGCGTGCAATGGCGCGACGGTTACTCGCTCAGGCTGGCGAGCTGTCCATCGGTTGGCGATGGAGTGAAGAGGCTGACAAGAATCAGCGCGGCAACGGCGACGAAGAGCGCTGGAAAGATGGCATCGCGCTGGGCGATCCAGACAGGAAAAAGATTGCGAAAGTGCGGCATATCCCAGGCGAGCGTGATGGCAGTGCCGCTGGCAATGGCCGCGACCGCGCCGTGAGCCGTTGCGCGGCGCGAATAAAAGGCAGCCAGGATAACAGGGGTGAGTGCGGCGGAGTAGATGGTGTATGCCCAGAGCATTTTTTGCAGGATGCTTTCGGCATAGACGGCCTGATAGAGCGACCACACACCCAGCAGCACGACGAAGAGACGACTCATGATGAGCACGCGTTTGTTGCCGGCTTCCGGTGCGATGTAGCGCACAAAGACATCATTGACCAGATTGGTCGCGGGCGAAAAGAGGAAGTTGGAAGCGGTGGAGATGACCTTGGCGAAGACCGCGGCCAGCAGCAGCGCGCCCAGCATTGCAGGCAGTCCATTGCGCGCGGTGAATGCGATGATCTCGCGCGGATGTTGAGCCACTTCGCCGGACGGGAAAAGCGCCGAACCGAAGACGGCGATGGAGACAATCAGCGTTTCCAGAATCACTGTGCCGATGATCCAGCCGACGACAGAGATGCGTGCGTCACGCTCGGAACGCGCGGAAAAAAACTTCTGATACATTGCCTGGTTGCCCAGCATCAGCATGAGCGTGGGAAAGAGAAATTCCAGCGCGTGGATGGGGGTCAGGCTTCCGAGTGGTTGAAAGTGCGTCGCGGGCAACACGGCGTGTAGGCCTAGCCAGCCGCCTGCGTGAACAAACAGATAGGGCGCTGCGATGATGCAGATGATGGTGACGACGCTGCCGATCAGCACGTCCGAGTAGGCAACAGAAGACATGCCAGCAAGCGCAGTCAGCACGATGACGAAGAAGGCAATCAGATAAGTGCCGAGCGTGGGAGTGATGACCTGGGGAAAGATGAGATGGAGCACATCGCCGCCGCCGCGAAACTGGTAGCTGGCGATGCCGGTGTAGGCAAAGACGATGGCGATGGTGCCCAGCACGCGTGCCGTCTGGTTGTAACGCGCTTCCAGCAGATCGGGGATGGTGAAGCGAGCAAAACGGCGCGCGCGCGGCGCAATGAAGTAAATCAGGAGCAACCCAATCCAGCCGCCTGCGGGAATCCACAGCGCAGCGAAGCCGATGCGATAGGCCGCTTCCGCACCGGCAAAGAGCGAGCCTGCGCCGATCCAGGAGCTGAGCAGCGTGAAGACCAGTACGATGGCAGGAAGCGAGCGACCTGCGACCAGAAAGTCGGCCTTGGTTTTGACAGTGGTAGCGCGATAGATGGCAATCGCCAGAAGCGCGACGACGATGACGGCGAGACAAAGTGCGTAGAGCGAAACCATGTGGATTCCTGCGCAAGTCGAAGTGCAAATCAACAGTCAAAGCGAGTGTATCGGATCAATGGATGAAGATGTCAGCGAGGCTACATTTCACGGCAGAAGCGCAGCCGCAGCAGTGGTTGCGAGTCCGCGGAGCAGAATGACTTTGTCGCGGCTCCGTTCCCCGTTGAGCAAGCACACGGATGCCCGCGACAGCGAAAAATAATGCGCCAGAAAACGGAGAAGCGCCTGATTGGCACTGCCTTCCACGGGTGGGGCTGCGATGGCGATGCGCCACTGCGCGCCGTCTGCAGTGAGGCCCAGGAATGCTGCTTTTCGTGCGCCAGGCTGTACGCGCAACGCGAGCGTGCAGCCTTCCGGATGGTCCCGCAAAGCTGGAGAAGGATTCATGACGGGGAAAGCGGGCGCGCACCGAAGAGAGCCGTTCCAACGCGGATGCGCGTGGATCCTTCTGCAATGGCCAGGGCAAAGTCTCCGCTCATGCCCATCGAAAGCTGGCGCAGATCAAGTTGGGAATGCGCCGCAGCAAGCTGGTCGCGCAGAACGCGCAGAGCACGAAAGCAGGCGCGCGTCGTCGCATCGGAGACGCCAAAGGGTGCAATGGTCATCAGGCCTTCGACGCGCAGGTGGACAAGATCGGGCAGGCGTTCGAGCAGCTCATCGAGCGCAGGTGAGCTGGGAACCAGGCCGGTCTTGGCTGGCTCATCGCTCAGCTTGATTTCGAGCAGAACGGGCATTTTTTTGCTGGATAGCTGCGCTGCGGAGTCGAGCCTTTGTGCAAGCGGCAGTGAGTCCAGTGAATCGATGCCATCGAAGAGTTCCACGGCGCGCGCAGCCTTGTTGCTTTGCAGATGTCCGATGAGATGGACGCGCATGGCTGCTTGCTGATCTGCTGCAAGTGTGGAGGACTTCTGTGCGAACTCCTGGACGCGATTCTCCCCAAAGAGCGTGAGGCCAAGCTGGCAGGCTTCAATCATCGCTTCAGCGGGGTGAGTTTTAGAGACGGCCATGAGCGCGACCTCAGAGCGCTGCCGACCGGCAACACGGCATGCTGCCTGGATGCTCTCTTCCAGCCGCAGCAGTCGTTCACGGAGTTCTGTGTCAGTGCCCATGCTCTTCGAGATATTTCTCCGCCTCCAGCGCGGCCATGCAGCCAGTGCCCGCGGCAGTGATTGCCTGTCGATAGCGACGATCCTGGACATCGCCGCAGGCAAAGACGCCAGGCACGCGCGTGAGCACATTGGATTGGGTAAGGATATAACCGTCCTCGTCCAGATCGATCTGCCCGGCAAACATCTTTGCGTTTGGCTCGTGCCCGATGCCGAGAAAGAGACCGGTAACAGGCAACGTGCTGGTCTGGTGCGTCACCGTATTGCGGATGGTGAGACCGCGCATCGACTGCTCCTCCACGCCCAGCACCTCTTCCACAACCGTGTTGGCGCAGATTTCAATCTTTGGGTGAGCCATGGCGCGCTCCAGCATCACCTTGCTGGCGCGGAAGCTCTCACGACGATGAAGGAGATGCACCTTGGAGGCGAAGCGCGTGAGGAAAAGCGCTTCTTCCATCGCCGTGTCGCCGCCGCCAACGACTGCAATCTGTTGATCGCGAAAGAAGAATCCGTCGCAGGTGGCACAACTGGAGACCCCGTGGCCGATGAGCGCCTGCTCGCTGGGAAGTCCCAGCCAGCGCGCGCTGGCTCCGGAAGCAATGATGAGCGTGCGTGTGAGCATCTCGCCGTGCGAAGTCTTGAGCCGGAAAGGCTGGACGCTGAGATCGGCGGAGATCAGATGGGCAAGCTGAAATTCAGCTCCGAAGCGCGCAGCCTGCTTTTTCATGTTGTCGATCAACTCCGGCCCTTGCACACCCTCGGGCCAGCCGGGAAAGTTCTCGACCAGCGTGGTGATGGAGAGCTGGCCGCCGGGTTCGTGCCCCTCCAGCACCAGCGGGCGCAGATTGGCGCGCGCCGTGTAAATGGCAGCGGTCAGCCCGGCGCAGCCAGAGCCGAGGATCACTGTGTCGCGGATTTCAGTTGAATGTGCAGTCTGTTCGCTCATGATGATTTTCCCTCTCGATTGTAGCGGAGCGGTGGCCGCACCGGAGTAAAGTGAGGCCACAACCCGCGCTGTACAGGAATAAGATGGTTCCATGGCGAATCTGACTCTGATTTATGGACTGCGGCTGGTGCCGGAAGGCGAAGTGAAACGCGTGGAGGATGCAAAGCTGGAGTTGGCCAGTGGCAACGAGGGGCGCGTGACGATGCACGTGCTGGAAGGCACACGCGAGGAGATCGAGCAGCAGTTGCGGATGAGCATCGAAGCCTTTTTTGACTTCTATCCGGAGATTTAGAGCGTGCTTTCGGGGGTGAAAACGGCTCTGATTCTTTCATGCGACTTTCGTTGGGGTTGCATGAGAAGCTTCTCATGAGAGAACACTCATGAGAAGCAGGCGCGTTGCGGGCCGTTTCGATGCTTATCGCATTGATTTTCTTTAACGTAGGCGATCCAAGGCGCTCCCGCTCCAAATGCGCATGCAATTGCAAGGGATGGTTTGTTGCTGATCACTCAGCCGACCGCCCTGATGATGCGACTCTCGACTCTGCAATCCGGAACCCTGCGCTCGCGCCGTGTGCGTCGGAGTCTGTGCGTGTGTGTCAGCGCACTCCTGTCGATCCTGCTTGCTTTGCAGACGTATGCTGGCGGGCCGAAGTACGTTGCTGGCGTAGCCTACTTCAACCCTGCCGCGGTGGGGCAGCCAATCCGCTGGGCAGATGGGCCAATCTCATACTTCGTCGATCAAGGCTCGCTGAATGGGGGGATCAGCAACCAGCAGGCGGTCGGAATGGTGGATGCGGCTGCTGCGTTCTGGAATGCCGTTCCGACGGCGGGGGTGAATCTGACCGACGCCGGAAGCCTGGCCGAGGACGTGAATGGCACCAATGTGCAGGCAGCGAACGAACAGTTCACGGCGCCGGCAGATGTGACGCCGCAGGCGACGGGCACCCCGATTGCCGTGGTCTTCGACGCGGATGGGTCGGTGATCAATGCGCTGCTGGGCGCAGGCGCAAGCGCGCCGGATAATTGCGCTCAAAACGGTGTCCTGATGTGGACGGACAACTTCAATCCGCAGGCGACCTTTGCGCATGCCGTGATGGTGTTGAATGGGCTTTGCGCGACGTCGGTTCCGTTGGTTGCGATGATGAACTTCCAGTTGCAGCGGGCCTTTGGGCGCATTCTCGGGCTGGATTACGCACAGGTAAATCCGACGGCGCTGACGGATCCAACGGGTGAGCCAAATGGCACGCTGGGCTGGCCGGTGATGCAGCCGAACAATGGGGCCTGCGGTGCGGCAGGAGGGGTCTGCATTCCGAATGCGACGACGCTGCGCTATGACGACCAGGCAGCGATCAGCCGCTTGTATCCGGTGACGGCGGCGAATCAGGCAGAGTATCCCGGGCATCTTCTGACGGCATCCAACACGATTTCGATTCAGGGAACGATCAGTTTTCGCAACGGGCAAGGGATGCAGGGCGTGAATGTGGTGGTGCGGCCGCTGGATGCAAATGGAAACCCGATGTACGAGTACACGGTGACGGCGGTTTCTGGCGAGTACTTTGCCGGGAATCGTGGCAATGCGATCACCGGCTTCAACGACTCGTTGGGCAATCCGTTGAGTCGTTTTGGAGGGAATGATGCAGCGCAGCAGGGATACTTCGACCTGAGCGCCATTCCGTTGCCGTCGGGGATGAGTGCGGCAAGTTATCAGGTGAGCTTTGAGGCGATCAACCCGCTGAATATTCTGAGCAGTTCGGTCGGACCCTACGAGATTGGCAATCCCGCACCCTCCGGCACCATGCCGACGCTGACGCTGAGCGGACTGACGGCGGGCGTGACGCAGCCGGTCAATGTCACGGTGGAGGACTCGGCCGGGGAGCCGACCGGTTACGCGCCGCGGACACCGGTTGGAATCGCTGCGAATCCACATCAATTGCCGGGCACCGGCGCGTGGAGCGGACGGCTGGGCGCGGTGGGGCAGACGGATTGGTTTACCTTTGCTGTGCGCGCCAATCGGACCTTTACCGTGGTGACGCAGGCGCTCGATGAGGCGGGTCAGCCGACGACAGTGAAAGCCATGCCGGCGATCGGCGTGTGGGATGGTTTTGCACTGATCGGTGCGGCTCCGGCGGTCTTTGCTCCTTCGCAGAACGATACGGCGACGGGTGTCACGTATCTGGAAGTGACCAGCCGCGGCAGCGACATTGTGCGGCTGGCGGTGGCCGATCAGCGTGGGGATGGGCGTCCTGATTACACCTACCAGGGATGGGTGCTGTATGCGGACTCCGTGATGCCGACGCGGCTGCCCTCGACCGGCGGAACCATTGTGATTCGTGGCTTCGGTTTTCACTCTGGAGACACGGTGCTGGTGGGCGGAGTTCCGGCAACGGTGGTGAGCGTTCAGCCGACGGAGATCACTGCGAACGTGGCGGCTGCCGGCACAATCGGCTCGCAGAATGTGGAAGTGGACGATCTGGCAGGGCGCAATGCAGCCACCGTCATCCCCGGGGGAGTGAG
>JAJZHE010000016.1 GCA_021804655.1 Acidobacteriota bacterium | reverse complement strand
GTCACGTGTTACTCACCCGTGCGCCACTGTACTCAGGGATTGCTCCCCTTTCTCGTTCGACTTGCATGTGTTAGGCACGCCGCCAGCGTTGATTCTGAGCCAGGATCAAACTCTCGTTTGAAACTGTCTGACATTGGCACCACTGACGGAGGTCCGTGGCACCAACCGCGCCGCCTGCTTGCAGGACAGCGACTTATTTTGTGAGAAAAACAAGCTGAGATGCTTGCTTCATCACGATTGGCATGTTCAACCTATTGTCAAAGATCCTTTCGGCTGATCACCTGAGTGAGGCCGTTTGGATCGAGGCCCTTGCGGGTGTCCTCGAACTTGAGCGCCGCTGCCGTCTTGCTTGCAGCGTTTTTTGCGCCTTTCCCAGAATCTCAAAGTTACTTGATCTTGTCAAGCACATTGTTTTCTTTTCTTGAGCGTACAGCTCAATCGGAAAAGCACAGCGCGAATCTCAAAGAATGACCGACAAGTGTCTTCGCCCGCTCGGGGCTTACGGGACGAATCCCGGGTCTTGCAATGGTTGTTCTCAGGGTTGACCTGCACGGCGCGCTTGCTTCTGCGCCTTAGAACTGATCCCAATCCTTGGGAAACCACCGCTGGGGTCTGAACTTTTTTCTTTTGTCAGACCGAGTCAGTTACTTACTCACTCACTCTCGCTTGGCTATCAGCCACTCGCGACTTCCTGAGAATAGCAAGAGATGGGCTGGAATGCAACGTGCGGGAGAGGTTTTTTTGTGGATAGCTGTGGAAAGCTAAGCATACTGCACCGTAAATAACAGATTACAAATGTTTTATTTTTCGACAAAATGAGTGAGAACGCCCAGGTCGCCGAGTCCATTGACGAAGAATTGCATGGCGAGCGCCACCAACAGCAGGCCCATGATGCGCACAAGGATGCGAATGCCCGTCTCCCCCAGTACACGTTGCACGCGGTCCGCACCGGCGAGCACAAAGTAGCTGACGAGCGCAGTGGCGGCGATGCAGCCGAGGATGGCTGCAAGTTGCCAGGGATGGATGACCTGCCCGACCAACACCATGACGCTGGAGATTGCGCCGGGGCCGGCAAGCATGGGAATTCCAAGCGGAACGATGCCGGCATCTTCCTTCCGGCTGGCTTCTTCGGTATCGCCGCTGGCCTCCTGCGTGGGTGATCGTTTGGCCTCCAGCATATCGAGGCCGATGAGCAGCAAGATGAGTCCCCCTGCGATTTCAAACGCAGGGAGAGTGATACCGAACATGCGGAAGATCATCCGTCCGCATAAGGCGAATGTGGAAAGGACGACAAAGCAGGTGATGGCGCCTTTGCGCGCAATGGCGGCACGGCGCGGGACCGGGATGTTTGCAGTGATGGCGAGAAACGAGGGGACCGCCGCAAAGGGATCGACCAGAAAGAAGATGGAACTCACTGCAAGCAGGCTGAAACGCACCAGTGGAACGCTTTCAAACTGGTGGATGGCGCCGGTGACTGCCTGGGAGGGGATCAGCATTCTTTGCACACCTGAGCCAAAGCACGACTCGCTGTTTTCAAGTTTAAGGAAGTTCGTATTCCAACGTGTAATTGTGCTGTCCTGCCTCGATATGAATCTGAAGGGATCCACTGATTCCCTGCAAATCGCCTGTGCCCGAGCCGGGGACGACGACAATGGTCATCTTCTGTCCATGAGCATCCATGGTGGCCAGATGCTGGAGAGCAAAACTACCCTGCTTCCCCTGCAACGTACCCGTAAGCCGCTCGATGGCAACATATCCAGCTTGCCCCTTTGCAGGATCACCGCCGGAAAGCATCTCACCGTGACTGCTTCCAACAAAGTCTCCCTGCCATGTCTTGTCCAGGCTGTAGCGTGCCAGACCATCTGCCGGAGCAGGAGATTGCGGCTGCATTTTGACGGTGAAAGTTCCGTTGGCGCGATGCGTCATTTTGATCCCCTGAGTGGAAGAGAAATTTGAATGGCCGCCGTTGAACGACTGGATAGAAAGCAGGCAAGCAAAAGCCAGTCGGAAGAACATGGCCGGATTCTAGCAGGTGTGTACTGGTCTGCAACGCATGACAACGTACTTTTTCGTGAAGGGGAGAAAATCGCTGCATTGCACGGAATTCAACGCCAGTTTCATACAATAGTGTTTTGCTGGCTCCATCCCAATCCGAACGTGTGCGTGTGATTTTGGTTTCTCCGCGCAATCCGCTGAACATCGGCGCGGCGGCGCGCGCGATGGCCAACTTCGGGCTGAGCGATCTGGTGATTGTTGCACCCTTTGCGGTGAACTGGACCGAAGCAAAGTCGGCGGTGGGAGCGCCCGATCTGCTGCGTCAGGCGCGGGTGAGTGCGACGCTGGCCGAGGCGGTATGCGATTGCTCGCTGGTGATTGGCACCGGATCTCTGGATCGACGACGGCCGGAGCAGCGCGTGTTGACGATGGGCGAAGCGGCAGCGGCGCTGCGGACTGCGCTGGATGGAGCCAAGGATCGAGAAGAGGATGTGACGGCGCGGGTTGCCGTGGTCTTTGGCTCAGAGAAGCATGGACTGACGGCGGATGATCTGACGTGGTGTCATGCAATTGCGGTGATCGACACAGCTCCGCAGCAGCCATCGATGAATCTGGGGCAAGCGGTTGCGGTTGCATTGTATGAGCTGACGAGGGTGGCGGATGCGGGGACAGGTCCGACTATGTTTCCGACGCGGATGGCAGACTCAGAGCAGTTGGAACGCCTGGCTGCGCTGGTGGAAGAGACGATGGAGGAGGCAAACTATCTGACGCGTGGGCAGCGCTCGGCCAACGGAGAAGCGCTGCGGATTCTGCTGCGCCGACTGCTGCCGAACGATGCGGATCTGCGGCGAATGATGGGGCTTTTTCGCCGGATTTTATGGCGATTCCATCATCCGGATTGACACTGGCTGGAGACACTGGCTGGATGCTGACGGAAGGGATGCGCGGCGGATTTTCATCGCAGTCCGGGGAAACTCCTGCTAGAGTGGCCACGACGGGGTGAGCGATGCGAGCGATCTGCGGCAGGAATCGATGGAATCTGCGAAGCGCTGTGCTGGGAGGCTGCTGCCTGGCAGGCGCAATCTGGATGGCATGCTCGTCCCAGGCGATGGGCCTGCCGCAGGCGGCTGCAACCGCGGACATGAAAACTGCGCGTCCGCCGGGGTCGGGTGCAGCGAAGCCTGCCGAGATGAGTGAAGAGGAGCTTGGACGACGTCTGACGGGCAGGACGTGGTATCTGCGCCGTGCCTGGCTCAATGATTCACTGGAGTTTTCCATGCACGGCGAGGTGCAGGGCCATCCGACAACAGGCTCATTTACGCTGGGCTTGATACGCATCGACAAGGTACATTGGACGCGCAGGCGCGTGGAGCTGGAGGGCACGCGCTTTGCGCTGCACTTTCTGGGTGCTCTGCCGTATGAAGACCCCGGCAAGTCAGCGGAAGAGATCCGCATTACACCGAAGAAAAAAGTTGTGCGAATTGTGATTGCACGCGAGCCGGTGGTGAAACCGAAGAAAGTCGGCAGGAAGAAAAACGGCGTCCAAACGGAACCGGAGACCATGGCGAAGACGCCGGGCGAGAAGAAAAATGATGCAACCGAAGAGACGACCACGTCGCCTGAGGTGGCGGAAAAAACGCTGGAGCAGGCTCTGGGGCAGATTTTTGCGGCATCGGTGGACGCGCAGATGCTGGCTTCCCTTCCCGACTACTGGCAGCTTTATTACGAAGCTCAGTCTTCAGGACACGCGCCTGCACTGGATTCTGACGGAGGTGGCGCGTCCGGCGCGGTGGATCGCGCGGCACGACTGCTGAAGGCGATCGACCCGACATCCAACGAATATGCCCAGGCGAACGGCATTGCAGGACGAGCGTTGTATCGCGTGGTGGTGGAAGCGAATGGCAAGCCGGGGCGGATCGCAATCATGCGTCCAATCGGCTTTGGGCTGGATGAGAAGGCAATCGCCGCAATTGAGACGGCGACGTTTGTTCCCGCAATGAAAGCGGGGCAACCGGTGGCGGAAACGTTGGATATGGCCGTGATGTTTCGGATTTATTCCCATCGAACGGAAGCTGCGGGATCAAAAAAAATCGCACCCAGCGGGCCGATTCTGCCTGGCCCCTTCAGCACGAAAGCGCAGTGAAAGTGATGGATGGTGCTGAGCGTGTAGGAACCGAGCAGGAAGAGCGGCGAAGCGGCTGTGAGCGCGCATTCACTCACTGTCCTGCTCGCTCTTGATCCGGCTAAGGGTCGGTTTGTGCTTCTCGCCACGGACACGTCGGTCCACCGCGCGATCGGCGGCGGAGGAGAGGATGCGAGCTGGCTTCGGCTGTCCGACGCGTTTGCGTGCGACCGCCTTGACCTCGCTGACCACATCGAAGCTGTCTTTTTTCTTTCTGGCCATGGCATCGAGTATGGAATACTTTGATGGAGAACGGGAAGTATTGCGATGGAAGAACGCGATTTTTTTACTGAGACGACGGAACAGCGGAAACACGCTTTGAATTGTCCTCATTGTGGCCAAATGGGCGAATACACCGTCACCTGGGTTGTGCGGCGCAAACGGGCACAACTGCCCCGCAACGCCGACGACCGTGACCGGGCGCGTTTTGCCAAGGCGCAGTCCTATATGGTGCGACGCGACGACCAGCTTGGATGCATGAATGTGCGCTGCCGCAAACGATTTGAGATCAGTTCTCTGCAGACGCTGGCGTTTCTGGAGTGAGGATGGGCAAGGGGCGAATGATCGCGCGAGATATCGGGAACCGGGTTGGTTACCGTCCTGAAACCGGTTGCGTGGCATGTGCTGGAAGAGCGATTGTCCCTGACCGGCGCGCTCCGTTTACAATCAGTTGAGAGTTGATTCCTAGCCGAATGCGACTCATCTTTTCCGGGAGACTTTTGCTCCATGCCGAACATGATGCTACCCCCCGATGAACGCAATCTGACGCCTGCGCAGGTTGAAGCCCTTGACCGCCGTCGTGACTGGGGATTGACCTTGCAGGTGATTGCAGGCCAGTTCGCTGTCATCGGCACACTGCTGTCCCTGTGGGCCGGTCAGGATTTGACCTATTCACCGGGCTGGGCGCATCCAATGGCGTATTACATGGCCATTGCGGTGTCCATTGTCCTGGTGGCAGGCAGCGTCGGCACCTATCTGCGGCGTGGAACCGTTCGCATCGACTGATTGACCTGGCTGCCGAGTGGTTCGAGGGGCAGCCTGCTGGACGTATGGCGGCCCATTTTCATCTCGCTTCCGAAGCTTCGCCTGAACGACCCTCAGGTGAGTTGCGTGACAGCCACGGTCGGCTGATTACAGATCTTCGCGTCTCGATTACAGACCGTTGCAACTACAAATGCGTGTATTGTCGAACGGGCCAGCACGGGGCGCAGTATGCCGAGTTGAGTGCGGCGGATTATCTGCGTTCCATCCAGATATTTCTGAGTCTGGGCATTGAGAAGGTTCGCCTGACGGGCGGCGAGCCGCTGCTGCGTCGCGACCTGCCGCAGATGGTTGCCAGCATCCGAGCGATGCGGACGCGATCCGGGGCCTCACCTGAAGTGGCTGTGACGACCAATGGTCACCTGTTGGAAGGCCTGGCGGAGCCGCTGAAAAAGGCTGGGCTGAGCCGTGTGACAATCAGCATGGACGCCGTCGATCCCGCTACTTTTGAACGAATTACCCGCATTCCAGGCAGCTTCGAGAATGTGGTTCGCGGCATTGAAGCGGCGCAGCACGCAGGTCTTGATCCGGTGAAGATCAACTGCGTTCTGCTGCGTGGGTTCAACGACGAGCAGGTGGAGGCTTTTGCGGATTTTGCGCGCGCGCGAAGTGTCGTGGTGCGATTTATTGAGTTTATGCCGCTGGAAGAAGATCGTCTGTGGACGCCGCAGATGGTGGTGCCGCTGACGGAGATTGTGGAGCGCATTGGACGAGTGCATCGTCTGGTGCCGCTGTCGGCTACCGTTGCCGGAGAAACGGCGCGGCGATATGGATTTGCCGACGGAGCGAGCGGTGAGATTGGGATCATTGCACCGGTGACACAGGCTTTCTGTGGCGCATGCAGTCGAGTGCGACTGACTTCGGATGGGAAGATTCGCACCTGCCTGTTTTCTCATCGGGAGCATGATCTGGCTGAGATGGCGCGCAAGGGAGCGAGCGATGATGAACTGCGGGCATTCATTCTGGGCGTGATCCAAACCAAGGAAGCTCGTCACCACATTGGCGAGCCTGGATTCCTGAAGCCTTCTCGTTCAATGGTGCATATTGGCGGGTGAGAGCCGATGCGTTCAATTCATCTGCTGTGAACATCTTCATTTGCAGGCGTCCAGACGATGAAGGACGTCCTTGATCGAACCGTTAAAATGGGCTTGACTGCTCCGTGACAAATATGGCCGAACAAAATCGAATGCCGCTGGAAGACTTGATGGTCTTTCACAAGCTTGCCCGTTCACTCACTTCCAGTCTGGAGCCGGAGAATATTTTGCGGACGATTCTGGAGCAGATGAATCGCTTCATTTCCGCTGAGTTGTGGGCTTTGCTGATGCTGGATGAGACGCGCCAGGAGCTGTACTACGCTTTGACTGGGTCAGGCGACGAATCGGCGTTGACAGAACTGCGCGTGAAGATGGGCGAGGGTCTGGCAGGCTGGGTAGCCGAAAATGGACAAACGCTGATTCTGCCCGAGGCGGAGGACGATCCACGCATGAAGGCGATGCGCGAACAGAATGGATTTCACTTTCACTCCGCTGTTGGAATTCCGATTCGCGGACGCCGCGGAACGCATGGCGTACTGGAAGTTTTCAATCCCGATCTGACACGCAACTCCGATTACACGATTGCATTTCTTCACATTCTGGCGGACTATGCGGCCATTGCTATCGAGAATGCGCAGGATGTTTCCCGGGTGCAGCAACTGACGATAACGGATGATGTAACGGGTCTGTTCAACACGCGACACTTATATACGCTGCTGGAGCGGGAGATTGCAAAGCTGAGCCAGTCCGGGAGCGGCTTCAGTTTGCTTTTTCTCGATCTTGACCGCTTCAAGCAGGTGAATGACAGGTATGGTCACCTGGTGGGAAGCGAATTGCTGGGAGCGTTTGGTCGCAGACTGCGCAACATGTGTCGTGTGGACGACATCTGCTTCCGCTACGGAGGCGATGAGTTTGTGGTGCTGATGCCGACAACCGGTCCGGAAGAGGCACTGTCAATCTCGGAACTGCTGCACAAGCGAATGACCGATACAGTTTTCCGCATGCGCAACGGACTGGAGATTTCAATTGGCTCCAGCGTTGGCCTGGCCAGTTGTCCGCAGGACGGCGAGACGGTGCATGCGATTCTGGGCATTGCGGACAAGCGGATGTATGCCGTGAAGGCAACAGGACGCGGTCGAGTCAGCGATTAAAGCATTTTCCAGAAAGATGTAAACCAAAACCATTCTGCGGATTGGATTTTTCCTCAAGAAAAATCCACCCTCACGAACTTCGGAAAGTTTATCGTATTCCGGAAAATGCCTTAGGCGCTTTCCTGCTGGCTGCTGCCGGTGCGGATTCATCGTCCATGCGAGCCTGCTGCGCAGCGATCGATTCCAGTTGACGCCTCCAGTCAAGATGCTCGACAAAGCCCTGCGACTCACGCCATCCCTCTTCCACAATGACGCGCAATTCCAGATACACCGCCGTTCCCAGCAGGACTTCAATCTGCTGGCGCGCGCTGGTTCCGATGGTCTGGAGCCGAGTGCCCGCTTTGCCGATCAGAATGGCTTTCTGGCCATCTCGCTCACAGTAAATCGCTGCGGCAATTCGCGTGAGCGGGCGGCGTTCCGGAGCTGGAACACCGCCTTTCATCATGCGAGGCTTCTTCGCTTTTCGCGGCTGCTCCTGCGGCTCTTCAAACTGTTCGATGACAACAGCAGAGGCGTAGGGCACCTCTTCGCCGGTCTCCATCAGAATGCGCTCGCGAATGATTTCGGCAACAAGAAATCGAATCGGCTGATCGGTGTATTGATCTGCTGGAAAATAGCGTTCCCCCTCGGGCAGCAGAGTTGCAAGACCTTGCAGCAGAGGGTCCAGCCCGTCGCGCCGTCGCGCACTGATGGGAAAGACGGCGGCAAAATCATGCTGAAGCCGCAACTGCTCAATCCGTGGCAGAAGTTCGTGGCGGCGGACTTGATCGATCTTGTTGAGCACAAGAACGACTGGGCGCTTGACCCCCTGAAGCAGGCGCAGAAGATGGGCATCTTCACTTTGCCAGTCCGGCTTGCGATGTGTGGGCTGATCCGCGGTTGAATCCTCCGGCAGTCGAAGTTCCCGAGTCACATCCACGAGCCAGACCACGACATCGCAGGACTCCAGAGCGTCCTGCACCTCCTGCATCATGCGGCGATCGAGTTGAGTCTGCGGCTGGTGGACACCCGGCGTGTCGATGAAGACAATCTGGGCTGCATCCTGCTGCTTCTCGGGCTGTTCAGCAACCTCAACCACGCCAAGAATGCGATTTCGTGTGGTCTGCGGCTTGCTGGTGACGATGGCGACCCGTTCGCCGACGAGGGCATTGAGCAGTGTGCTTTTCCCAGCATTCGGACGGCCAATCAGTGCGATAAATCCCGATCTCATTCTGCTTACTCCTGATGAAACTCTTCGCCGTCTTCGTTGGGAAGGCGTCCGCGATTTGATGGTTGCGTTTCGGGTATCTGGTCTTCAACGCGCCGGAGCCGCACCTGCTGGATACGACGTTCCGTGGCCTTCACAATTTCCAGCCGCAGCTTTCCAGTCTCCAGAACTTCACCGGCGAACGGAATGCGATCCGCAATCTCGGAGACAAGTCCACCGACGGTCTGGGAGTGAAATTCGCCGGCTTCCGGTGGCCAGGCATCGGCGACCAGCTCCGTCAATCGGCTGACAGGGTAGCTGCCCGGCAAGAGCCAGCAACCTTCGGCTTCCAGAGTGGCTTCTTCGAGGTTGCTTTCGGCATCGTCTTCGTGTTCATCGCGAATCGCGCCGACGATTTCTTCCAGCAGGTCTTCAATGGTGACCAGGCCAGCAACCTCGCCGTACTCGTCCAGCACGACGCGCATGTGCTGCTTCTCCCGCTGCATCTCGCGGAGAAGCTCGTAACCGCGCTTGGTCTCAGGAACAAGGGCCACTGGCCGCTGGATGCTTCCGACAGTGCGCTGGGCGATGTCGGTGTCAGAGACGTAGAGCAGATCGTGTGCAAAGGCGATGCCGGTGACGGCATCGAGTGTGCCACGGTAGACCGGGACGCGAGAGAAGTTGTGCTGACGAAGCGCCTGGAGAAAATCGCGGAGAGAAATTGCATCGGAAACCGCAAAGATTTCCGAACGAGGGGTCATGACTTCCTTGACCAGCTTGTCACCAAACTCCAATGCAGAACGCACAAGTTGACGATCCTCTTCTTCGAGGATGCCCTCTTCTTCACCGGCTTCCAGCAGCGCCTCGACGTCTCCGGCTTCGTCCTCATGAGGGCTTTCAAGGACTGGCTCCGTGAGTGTGGCGATGGAAAGGAGAAAGACGATGGTGAGCGTGATGGGCAACATGAGAAACAGCAGAATACGCACCATCCCGGCAAGGGGCGCCAGGAAGTTTCCCGGCATCCGCTGGATAAGCAAAAATGGCAAGACCTCGCCGCAAAGCATCACGGTGAGAACAATGACGACGAGCCATTGCAGCGCGACATCGCCGGACCAGCCACCGGAGTATTCCCACAGCAGATGAGCAAGCAGAATCGCCTCAAGAGCCATGGAGATATGCATCCAGGCGGCGGCAGAGAGTGCGACGCGCTCACGACTCATGCCCAGGCGAGGCTCCACGGCCTGTTCCCATGCCTCCAGATGCTGCTGCATATCACGCGTGAGGATGCGTCCAAATTGACTTTGAAGACGCACGATGTAACTGCTGAGACAAAGCATGGCCGCCAGCAAAATGGCAAGGAAGACAAGCGCAGGAGTCATGGTCGAGCTTTCGCAACGCGAGAGCGCGAGGACGACGCCCGCTCGATAAGGCCCTGAGGCAGACGCAGTTTACGCCGCAGCTCGGACTCCAGCGAAGCCATTTCGCCGCGATCTGCCTCATGATCGAGGCCGACAAGATGAAGCATGCCGTGCAGGATGAGGATGCGCAATTCGATGCGAAGCGGATGCCCTTCGGCTGCCGCCTGACGAGCGGCTGTTTCCACGGAGATGGCCAGATCGCCAGCGACCCCGAACTGCGGCTCGGCGGCAGGAAATGACAGCACATCCGTTGCTTTATTTTTGCCGCGAAAGCGCCGGTTGAGGCGACGAATACCAGCATCGTCGGTGAGCAGGACAGTCACTTCGCCATGCAAAGCAACGGAACGTTGCGCAGCAATAACCGCGCGCCGGAGTGTGGAGCGGACAGGCATGCCATCCAGGCCGGGGACCACGGAGGTAGCCTCGGGATCATAGACAATCATCGCGCGATGCTCGATGGAACGCAGCGATTTTGCGCCCTATTCCTGTGGAAAGCCATACATCCATGATACGGCAAATGGAGTTCCTGCTCCGGTTGCCGCTGCGTTCCAGGCCCTACTGAGGCTGCCTGGGACGTCGAGAAGCAGTGGCAACTCCGACAGCGCCATGCACACCAATCGAGGATGCTCGCGCAGCCTCGACGGGTTCTCCCAGATCAAGCGGAAGCTCCTGCTGAAGATTTTTCTGTTCGTAGGCGCGAATAATCCTCTGCACCAGCGTATGGCGCACAATATCCACGTCCTCGAAGTGGCAGAAAGAGATGCCCTCGACCCCCTCCAACAGATTGATGGCTTCGACCAATCCGCTCCTTTTCGGATTTGGCAGGTCGATCTGAGTAATGTCGCCAGTAATCACGGCTTTGGAGTTATTGCCCAGGCGAGTGAGAAACATCTTCATCTGCTCACTGGTGGTGTTCTGGGCCTCGTCCATGATGATGAAAGCGTCATTGAGCGTGCGTCCGCGCATGAAGGCAAGCGGCGCGACTTCAATGACATTTTTCTCCAGCATCTTGTCTACGCGTTCCGGCTCGCACAGGTCATAGAGTGCATCGTAGAGCGGCCGCAGATAGGGATCGACTTTTTCCTGAAGGCTGCCGGGCAGAAATCCCAGCCGTTCCCCTGCCTCCACGGCTGGACGAACGAGGATGATGCGGCTGGCTTTTTTTGCGTTCATCGCAGCGACAGCCATGGCAACTGCGAGATAGGTCTTTCCAGTGCCGGCAGGGCCAATGCCGAAGACCATGTCGTTCCGCTCGATCTCTTCCAGGTAGCGCTGCTGATTGGGGCTGCGCGCCTGTACGCCGCGCTTGATGCCGGTGGAGCGCTGTTTCCCCGAATCTGCAATGGCCTTCAGCGTCATCTTGGGATCGGACACCACGACCTTCAACATCGAATGAAGCTCGCCGTTGTAAGGATGAACCCCTGCGCGACGCAGCGATTCAAAGTCGGCAAAGATGCGCTCCACACGATGAACTGCCTCATCCTGCCCCTGCACATGGACAGCGTCGGAGCGCAGGTCGATACGCACGCCAAGGGAGTCTTCCATCAGTTTCAGGTTTTCGTCGCGGGTCCCGAAGAGGGGCTCAAGATTGGGCGTGATCTCCAGTGCGATCTTCAAAGGGAAAATGAACCTCCATCGCCGCTGCAAGCGCAGCCGCCGGGTTGAGGATGCGTGATGTTGAATGGGTGGAAAAGGGCTGGATGCAGACCGACTGAGGGAAACCCAGCGAAGCACCTTGCTGTGCCTTGCTGGCGATTCCGATCCACCGAATTGGCGTGAGTGGCCAAATTCTGTATCTGGCACGAGAGTACCCCGCAACCAGGCCGTCGTCAATATGGCGGGCAAGAATTTTTTTTGCGGGCTGTTCCTGTGCGAAGAGGATAATGGAGCAGAAGTCATCCTCGGCGCTTCGAGAGCCGTTCTGAGGTCACAGGTTGAAACGATTTTCAGGCTTTATTTTGTTGATCGCATGCCTCGGCGCAGCATGGCTGAGCGCTGGTGCATCCGCGCCGATTCACCTCAGTCGATCTGGCGATCACTGGGCACGGAAGACGCTGCGACAGATGACTCTGAAGGAAAAGATCGGCCAGATGATGCTGGTCTGGGCGCACATGGAGTTCACGAATCCTGCCAGTCCGGAGTATCAGCGGCTGTTGACGGAGATGCAGACGTACCACATTGGCAGCTTTGGACTGACGATTCCGGCTGTCTATGGACATCTGGTGAAAGGCCAGCCACTGGAGGCCGCTGCGCTGACCAATCAGCTTCAACGCGACTCGAAGTTACCGCTGCTGTTTGCGGCGGACTTTGAACGCGGGCTTTCCATGCGGCTGGATGGGGCCACAGCGTTTCCTGCGGCGATGGCGTTTGGTGCGACGGACGATCCGAAGCTGGCCGAGCAGTTCGGCAGGATTTCGGCGCTGGAGTCACGCGCAATCGGCATTCAATGGAACTGGTTTCCGGTGGCCGACATCAATTCCAATCCGGCAAATCCGATCATCAACACGCGATCGTTTGGCGCCGATCCTGTACTGGTGAGCCGCATGGTCGCGGCTTATATTACGGGCGCGCACGCGAGCGGGCTGCTGGCGACGGCGAAGCATTTTCCGGGACACGGCGACACGGATACGGACTCGCACCTGGCGCTGGCACGAGTGAACGCTTCACGGGCACGGCTGGACCGCGTGGAGTTAGTTCCCTTTCGCGCTGCCATTGCAGCCGGTGTCGATGCGGTGATGATTGGTCATCTCACCGTGCCTGCGCTGGAACCGGATCCCGATCTACCGGCAAGCATTTCGCATAGGATTACCACCGATCTGTTGCAGAAACAACTTGGCTTCCATGGTCTGGTGGTAACGGACGCACTGGATATGGGCGCGCTGATGCAGGCTTTTACAGGAACTCCTGCGCAAATCTCCGGTGCGGAAGCGGTGGCGGCCGTGAAAGCGGGCAACGATATGGTGATCATTCCGGCTGACCTGCCGGGCGCCTACAACGGGCTGCTGCATGCCGTGGAATCGGGCACCATCAGCCAACAGCGGATCGACCGCAGCGTGCTGAAGATTCTGCGCCTGAAGGCATCCCTCGGCCTCAACCGCAATCGCTTCGTCGCGCTGGATAAAGTGACGCATATCGTTGCCCAGCCGGAGAATGAGGCAGTTGCGCAACAGGTCTCCGAACGCGCGATCACACTGGTGAGCGACCGCGGCCAACTGCTCCCGCTGGCATCCGGAACGCATACAGTCGCCATTGTGCTGACGGATGATGCGCATCACACAGAGGGTGGGCAAGCATTCCTTCACGCGCTGCGCGAACAGGGTGCGACGATGCGGAGTTTTCTGATTGACGCAACAAATGTTGCTACGCTTTCACCCGATGTGCTGAATGCGCTGCCCTCAGCGCAACGCATCGTCGTGCTGGCCGAGTCGTTTCCCAGCGCTGGCCGCACGGTTGTCGGGCAGACGACTGGGTCAGCCGGGCTGGATCCGCAGTCGATGCAGTTGCTTGCAAGTGTTCTGGCGCATGCGTCATCTCGGACCATCGTGATTGCCTTCGGGAACCCTTACATCGGAACAAGTTTTCCTGAGATTTCCACCTACCTTTGCACCTTCTCGAACACTCCCGGGTCGGGCATTGCCGCTGCACGCGCATTGCGGGGCGAGATTTCGATCACAGGTCATCTTCCAGTAGCGCTGCCCGGGCTGGCCGAGCAAGGCGACGGGATGCAGCGTGCCCGATCAGCAAGCGCCGTGGATGGTGTGCGTTGATCGGCGACTGAGGAAGCGCTCAGTTTTTACGACTGCTGTTTCCACTGTCTGGCGGCGGCGGCAAAGCGCTGGAAAATCTCTCGCGAAAGCGCACTGGTGGTGACGGTGCGCTCTGGGTGCCACTGCACGCCGAGCAGCCATTGTTTTACGGCCAGATCGGGCAGCAATTCCACCGCTTCGACAACACCATCCAGCGGGCTGGTGGCGGCAACGCGCAGCCGGTCTCCGAGACGGGCAAGCGCCTGATGATGGCTTGAGTTGACCATCATCGGCATGGCTTCACCGTGCTCCATGGCAGATTTAGCCATCTCGGCGAGATGCGAATGGGGAACAACAGAGAGACCGTGCGCCGCGGAAATTTCTCTGCCGGGAGAGTGATTCACGCGCTCACCGATCTCTTCGGGAAGGTCCTGAATCAGCGTTCCACCGAGCCACACATTCAAAGTCTGGATGCCCTGGCAGATGGCCAGAATCGGCTTGCGCATCTGGAACGCATCCTGGATCAGCAACTCATCGACGGATGCGCGTTCCGGATCCGAGGGCGCACACAAAGGGTGACGCGCCGCTCCGTATCGCGCAGGATCGACATCTGCACGGCTGCCGGGCAGAAGAACCCCATGCGCCGTGGCAAGAATCTTAGCAACGCGCGCCTGCGTTTCATGCAGCGGAATCACTACGGGGATAGCGCCCGCGCCGTGCAACGCGGCAAGATATTGCGGCAGTGCGCGCTGATTGTAAGCAGGAGCGTTGCTGTCATAGGCAGGGTTGATGGGTTCGGGAATCGCGATGTGGATCGCAGGATGAGACAGATTCTGTGGCATTCGACCACCGGCGAAGGAATATAGGCTGTCAGGATTCTTCTACGCGCTCAGAATCCGGTGAGACGATTGTACGCGTGCGAGCTGAGATGCAGTGCGCGCGCGTAAGATGTGGAGGAATCGAAGCTCCGGTCATTCCAGAACCTGCGAGGAACTCCCACGCGATGACGAACTTCTCCCGCCTTCTACTCTTTACGATGCTGATGCCAGGCATGGCGCTGGCGCAGTCACGTAGCGGCCTCCATCCAAGAGATATTCAGGACAATGGAACGGCACGCTTTCGCGATCTCGACCGAATCGTGCTGCAGGCGATCGACGAACATGCGATTCCCGGCGCAGTGGTGCTGATCGAACACAATCGGAAGATCGTCTACCGCAAGGCTTTTGGCGAGCGCGCGCTGGAGTCGGGCAGTGTAACGCATCCCGAAGCAGACCGCGAGCCGATGACCGTGGATACGATCTTCGACCTTGCTTCACTAACCAAGTGTGTGGCTACGACGACGGCGATGATGCAGTTGATCGAAACGGGGCGTGTGAAGCTGAACGATCCTGTGGCGGCGTATCTGCCGGCGTTTGCACAGAACGGCAAAGGGGAGATCACAGTTCGCGAATTGATGACGCACTACTCTGGGCTGCCGCCGGATATTGACCTGAGCCACGCCTGGATGGGCCGTGACGCGGCATGGAAGCTGGTGATGGCAAGCACTCCGATTCATCCACCGGGAAGCAGCTTTCTGTATAGCGACATCAACTTTGAAGCGCTGGGTTTTCTGGTAGAAGCCGTCAGCGGACAAACGCTTGCGGAATACGCTCAGAAGCGCATTTTTACGCCTCTGGGCATGGCGCATACGCGGTTTCTGCCGCCGACGGAGTGGCGTGCCAAGATTGCGCCGACGCAGTGGGACACCGACGCGGTGGCCAACGGACCAACCGCGGGCAGAATGCTGCGTGGGATTGTCCACGACCCAACGGCACGGCGAATGGGAGGCGTTGCCGGTCATGCGGGAGTGTTTTCCACGGCTGACGATCTGGCGCTCTTTGCCGATGATCTGATGCACGCGCATCGCATTCTGAGCGCATCGGCGGTGGCGAAGATGACCACGCCGCAGCAACCTGCAAATGCCGCCAGTCTGCGTGGGCTGGGGTGGGATATTGATTCTCCGTTTGCGAGCAATCGGGGCGACTTTTTGCCTGTGGGATCGTATGGACACACGGGCTTCACGGGGACTTCGCTTTGGATGGACCCGGTCACCGATACGGCGATCATTCTGCTGACGAGCGCAGTCCATCCGGACGGTCATCCGCAGCACGCCGGAACGTCGATCGTTTCGCTGCGCACGCGACTGGCAACAGCCGTCGTCCGCGAGCTGCAACTGACGGCGACCGAGCAGCAGGAGCTGGCGCTGGCGCGCATTACCGGATACAACGACACACAGATGGCGGCGCGGCGGATTGCGGATCGAAACGGCCATGTGCGGACGGGGATCGACGTGCTGGAGGCAGACGGATTCCGCGAGTTGCATCCCGATTCAGCGCATCCGGTGCGTATTGGCCTCATTACCAACCAGACGGCGCTCGACGCGCAGGGGCGTCGCACGGCGGACGTGCTGGCACAGACAAAAGGGTTGAAGCTGACTGCGATCTTCAGTCCGGAACATGGCTTTGAAGGCAGGCAGGACACGACAGCAATCGGCAACTCGACGGATGCGGCGACAGGCGTGCCAATCTTCAGCGTTTACGGCGCAACCGATGCAGCACGGCGACCGACGGCGCAGCAACTGGCGGGCCTGGATGCGCTGGTCTTCGATATGCAGGACGCGGGGGTGCGCTACTACACGTTTGAGACAACGCTGGGATATTTTCTGGAAGCGGCAGCGCGGGTACGGAAACCGATTTTCGTTCTGGATCGACCGGACCCGCTGACGGGATCGCTGGTGCAGGGACCAATCTCTGACCCAGGCGCAGAGTCGTTTGTGAACTACGCTTCCCTGCCCGTCCGACACGGCATGACCATGGGCGAACTGGCGCAGTGGGACAATGCCACGCGCGGCATGCACGCCGATCTCACCGTGATTGCGATGCAGGGTTGGATGCGCGGCGACTGGTACGATGCGACGGGGTTGCTGTGGACGAATCCTTCGCCGAATCTGCGCTCGCTCACCGAAGCGACGCTGTATCCGGGAATTGGGCTGATTGAAAGCACGAATATCTCAGTGGGGCGCGGCACAGACACGCCGTTTGAAGTGCTCGGCGCGCCGTGGATCGACCCGGCGCAACTGGCGGAGGCAATGAACAGCCGTGCGCTTTCAGGAGTCCGCTTCGTGCCGATTCGATATACGCCGACCGATGCGAAGTACAAGGGGGAGCGATGCGGCGGTGTGCAAATCATTGTGACCGACCGCACGAGTCTGGATGCCCCGGAGCTAGGTATCGAAATTGCGGCGGCCTTGCATCGACTTTATCCGCAGCAATACAAGTTGGCCTCGATCGATGCACTGCTCCGCTCAAAGGCCACGCTGCAGGCGCTGGAGAACGGCGAAGACCCGCGCCGCATTGAGGAAAGCTGGCAGGATGCGGTGGCTGCATTTGTTGAGCAGCGCAAACCGTATCTTCTTTACTGACCAGCAGAGACGAACCAGCCTCCTGAAAACCTGATTTTCAGGAGGCTGGGAAGTTGTTTTGATTGCGATTAAGCCTGTTCAGCGGAAGTGGTCGCGGTAGCCGCAGACTGCCCTGCTGCGGCTTTGGTTTCTGGTTTGCGAATGTCGATGCCGCCTTTGAAGAATGCGCCGTCCTCGATGCTGATGCGCGCTGCGGAGACATCGCCGGTGAGCGCGCCTTCGCTGCGAATATCGACACGATCAGTGGCAACGATATTGCCGCGAATTTTGCCCAGGACGACGATCTCGCGAGCAGAGATGTTGGCGGCAACCTGTCCGTTGCGTCCGACGGTCACGCGGTTTCCGGGCAGATTGATCGCGCCTTCGACTTTGCCGTCAATGAACAGGGACTCTGAGCCGCTGATCTCGCCTTTGACCATCAAGCCTTTGCCAATCGTCGCCTGATCGCCACTGGCGGCGGGAGTGGGGGCTGCCGGTCGCGCCGCGGGCGGCTCATAGGCGGGAACTGCAGGACGAACCGGTTCTGGCGCTGGAGGAACGGGGGGATTACTGGTCGGATTAGGTTTCCACATGGTGTCTCACTCCTGGGGTAGGGTTCTGCGTTGAGGCCCCGAAATTGATTCCTTCGCAGTGTCTTCTACAGATTGTAGCCGCTCACCGACTCCCTGCGTCGTTTCTGCTCCTCCAGCCTCGAAGCTTCGGTATCCGGATGATCACACCTTCCCGTTTCAGGCGCACTGGCGCTTTTCCTCTCGTTCCGTTGAGGTAGCGAGTACACTGATTTCAGAGAGTTGCAACCCGAAACCCAGGCCAGGAGCACCCGTATGGCAGGCACAGCCAATCTTTCCGACGACGCCACCGAAGCGCACACAAAGCCACAAGGGCGTTTCGGCGCATACGGCGGGCGTTATGTGCCGGAGACGCTGATGGCCGCGCTGAACGAACTGGAAGCAGCCTACGCGGCGGCGAGCGCCGATCCGGTTTTCCAGGCGGAGTTGGACGATCTGCTGCACAACTTCGCCGGTCGCCCAACGCCGCTTTACTTTGCCGAGCGGCTGACGGAGCAGCTTGGCGGGGCGAAGATTTATCTGAAACGTGAAGACCTGCTGCATACTGGCGCGCACAAAATCAACAATGCTTTGGGGCAGGGCTTGCTGGCACGGCGCATGGGCAAGCGCCGGATTATTGCCGAGACTGGCGCTGGACAGCATGGCGTGGCGACGGCAACTGTCTGCGCGCTGCTGGGCATGGAGTGCATTGTCTATATGGGCGAGGAGGATATCCGCCGCCAGGAGTTGAACGTGCTTCGCATGCGCCTGCTTGGCGCCGAAGTGCGTCCGGTCAGCTCCGGTTCGAGGACGCTTAAAGATGCCGTCAACGAAGCTTTGCGCGACTGGGTGACCAATGTTCGCGACACGTACTACATTCTCGGCTCAGCACTGGGACCGCATCCGTATCCGACGATGGTGCGGGATTTCCACCGTGTGATTGGCGTGGAACTGCGCCAGCAGATGCTGGAGCGCGAGGGCCGACTGCCGGATGCAATTCTGGCTTGTGTAGGCGGCGGATCGAACGCCATCGGTGCGTTTCATGCGTTTCTGGACGACAAGGACGTGCGACTGATTGGCGTGGAAGCCGGTGGTCGCGGCAAAGCGCTGGGCGATCACGCGGCGCGCTTTGAGGGCGGAGTCCCCGGCGTTTTGCAGGGTACCTATTCGTATGTGCTTCAGGACGAGGATGGGCAGGTTGCATTGACGCACTCGGTTTCCGCCGGACTGGACTATGCTACGGTAGGTCCGGAGCATGCGGCGCTGCATGACAGCGGTCGTGCCAGTTATGTCTCGGCGGATGATGCGCATGTTCTGGAAGCAGTTGTGCGGCTCTCTCGGGCAGAGGGAATTCTGCCTGCGCTGGAGAGTGCTCATGCGGTAGCGGAGTGCCTGAGAATTGCGCCCGGGATGCCTCGTCATGCCATACTTGTAATCAACCTCTCTGGGCGCGGCGATAAAGATATGGGCATTCTGGCCCGGGAGCTCAATATAGCAGGAGCAGAAGCGCTCAGCGGACGGTAGTCCGGCTCAAGCGCAATGAGGACGATGCCGATACGTTTTCAGCAGCATCCCGGCCTGGTGGTGTATCTGACCGCGGGCGACAACGGAGTGAACGCCGATGGGGCGCAGATGCACCCGGGCGATCTCTCTGTGACGCGCGCGATTGCACTGGCCGCCATCGACGCCGGAGCCGATGTGATCGAGCTAGGCGTACCGTTTAGCGATCCAATGGCTGATGGTCCGGTGATCCAGCGAGCGAGCGAGCGAGCGCTGCAGTCGGGAACACGATTGCAGGACGTGATCGACCTGGCAGCGGAATTGCGTGTGGCGCGACCGGCGGCGGGGATCATTCTGTTCTCGTATCTGAACCCGATCCTGCGCTATGGCATGGCTCGTTTTGTGGATGCAGCCGCGGCTGCCGGTGCAGACGGCGTGCTGCTGACGGACATGATTGTGGAAGAAGCAGACGAGTATCTGGCAGAGATGCACCGCACAAGCCTGAGTCCAGTCTTCCTGGCCGCACCCACCAGCCCGGATGCGCGTTTGCAGGCGATTGCCGCACACTCGGAGGGATTTATCTATGCCATCTCACGCACTGGCATCACCGGCAAACAGCAGCAACTGACCGCCGACGCGGCAGCGCTGGTCGAGCGCATTCGTCGATGGACCCGGCTGCCAGTCGCCGTTGGGTTCGGCATCTCCAACGCGGATCATGTGGCCCAGGTGGGCAGATTCGCAGATGCGGCGGTGGTTGGCAGCGCGATTGTGGAACTGATTGAGCGCTCCACGCCAGAGAAGGCTCCCGGCGCAGTCTCTCGATTTATCGAGGGTCTGCGGCAACCTTATCTGGCGCAGACCCTTTAAGGCATCGGGAGCAGTCAGCCCGCCGCCGACGCACCCACGCACTGCGGCATTGCTCGCACCCAGCGATGCCGTCATCCCTGGCCCGGCAATTTCCCGCTGTTGTCGGCACCGGTGAGAACCCGGACCGAAGCAGGCAGGAGAGACTGAAACGCAACCCACACACGAGGTAGAAGATGACGTTGGAAGAGCTGCGACAACAGATCGATGAGCTGGACCGTCAATTGGTGGACCTGCTGAGTCGTCGCGCGGAGGCTGCGCTGAATGCAGGACGGCTCAAGGTGGCCACTTCACTGCCCATCTATGAACCGACGCGCGAAAAGCGGATTTATGAAAATATTCGCGCCGCCAATCAAGGTCCGTTGCCGGATATCGAGCTGACGCATATCTTCGAGCGGATTATCGACGTGATGCGGACATTGCAGAAGAATGAACTGGCCAGCACGAGAAACGCTCAGACGAATGGTCCGAGCCACGATGGAGGCGCACCGACGCCCGAGACGGGGAAGAACTAATGATTGTAGCAATGCAGGAACTTGCAACCGAAGAGCAGATTGACAACGTCATCGACAAGATGGTGAACAGCGGCGTGAACGTGCATCGCACGACCGGCACGACGCAGACGATTCTCGCCGGGGTCGGCCAGACAGCAAATCTCGATATTGAGGAGTTCAAGCTGCTTCCGGGTGTGCTGTATGTGCACCGCATCAGCTCGCCGTACAAGCTGGCCGGGCGCGGCTTCCGACCAGAAGGCACGGTCGTCACCTTTCGTAACGGTATCCAGATTGGCGGCGAGCGCGTGGCGATCATGGCTGGTCCATGCTCGATCGAAACCCCGGAGCAGATTCATGAAGTTGCGCGCCAGGTAAAAGCCGCCGGGGCCAGCTTTTTGCGGGGCGGAGCCTTCAAGCCACGCAGCTCGCCTTACGCATTCCAGGGATTGGGCATCGATGGCCTGAAGCTGATGAGCGAAGCAGCCGACAACCAGGGCCTGCTGGCGATCAGCGAGGTGATGGAGATTGCGCAGATTGAGCCGATGCTGCCCTATGTGGACTGCTTCCAGGTGGGCGCGCGCAATATGCAGAACTTCAACCTGCTGCGCGAACTGGGCAAGGTGCGCAAGCCGGTGATGCTGAAACGCGGCATCGCGGCGACGATCGAAGAGCTGCTGCTGTCCAGCGAATATATTCTGGCTGGCGGCAACTACGATGTGATTCTGTGTGAGCGCGGCATCCGCACCTATGAAACCTATACGCGCAACACGATGGATGTTTCGGCGATTCCTGTCATCAAGAAGCTCTCGCACCTGCCTATCATCGGTGACCCATCCCACGGCACAGGACGGCGTGACATGGTGCCGCCGATGGCGCGGGCTTCGGTGGCTGCCGGAGCCGACGGCATCATCGTCGAGGTACATCCAAACCCGGACAAAGCCGTCTCTGATGGCGCGCAGACCATGTTCCCCGAGGCTTTTACGGAGTTGGTCGGCCAACTCCGGCTGATTGCCACGGCGGTGGGGCGCAGCCTGTAGATGGAGGCTCGACTCGAGCGCGTCCTGATCGTGGGCACCGGCCTGCTGGGTTGCTCGACGGGACTGGCGCTGCGAGCCGCAGGCTTCGCGGGGCTGATCGGTGGCTGGGACAAGGACGCGCGGCAGCTCCAGACGGCTGTCGCGCGGGGTGCTGTGGAGCAAGCCGCGACCAGCGCGGAGGATGCGCTTCACACGGCAGGCGCGATGGATCTCATCCTGCTGAGCGGACCGGTCTATGCAATTCTGGACTGGATGCAAAAGTTGGCACCTGTGCTGAGACCGCATCAGCTTGTGAGCGACGTGGGCAGTACCAAGGCACTGATTACGACCTCGGCAGAACGCCTGTTTGCCGGGACAGAGCGGGCTGGATTTCTGCCTGGGCATCCGATGGCCGGCAAGGAAACTGGCGGGGCCGCATCCGCAGAGGCTGCACTCTTCCGTGATGCTGCTTGGATATTCACGCAATCACCGCTGCAAAGTTTGCCCAGCGCGGCGCAGGGAGTCGCCAGCGCCTGGCGCGAGTGGGTCACGCGCATCGGTGCAATTCCCGTGGACATGAACGCCGCCGAGCACGATGAGTTGCTGGCCTGGACCAGCCACCTGCCGCAGTTTGTGGCAACGGCGCTGGCGGCTGAACTGCAATCGCGGCTGGGAAACAGCGCCGCACGAGGCCAGATTGGTGGCCGAGCCTTGCGCGAGATGACACGGCTGGGAGCAAGTCCCTTCAGCATGTGGCGTGACATTGCCGCGACCAATGCCGAGGCAATCGCCGCTGCATTGCTGGCTGTGGAGCAGCGACTGGCTCACATTCGGGAAAATCTGCGCACTCCTGAACTGCGCGACGAATTCGATCAGGCAAACCGTTTCCGCTCTTCGTGATTTGCATTGGTGTTTCACAAAGACCTCGAATTTTTACGGTTCCACGCACAGCAGATTGTTGACTGCGCGAGTTCGCATCCCCTCTGGAATTGCACCAGTGATACCCTTGAATGGTCTGGTCTTTGAATGGTGGAAGACCGAAGAACGGGAGAAAAAATGGCTGCAAGTACGCTTGAAGTTGCCATATTGGATGCTAAAGTCGCTGACCTTTCGCTGGCAGATTGGGGCCATAAAGAGATCGCCATCGCCGAGCATGAGATGCCGGGCTTGATGGCGATTCGCCGCAAGTATGCGCCGCAGCGTCCGCTGGCCGGGGTTCGCATCACCGGCTCGCTGCATATGACGATTCAAACGGCGGTGCTGATTGAGACGCTGACCGCACTGGGAGCGGACGTACGCTGGGCAAGCTGCAACATCTTCTCCACGCAAGACCACGCGGCGGCGGCAATTGCAGTCTCCGGCGTTCCCGTCTTCGCCTGGAAGGGCGAGACGCTGGAAGAGTACTGGTGGTGTACGTATCAGGCGCTGAGCCATCGCGATGGACTCGGTCCGCAGCTTGTGGTGGACGACGGCGGCGATGTGACGCTGCTGATTCACAAAGGCTACGAACTCGAAGCGGGTGACCGCTGGATTGACACGCCCTCGGGCAGTCACGAAGAGCAGGTCATCAAGGACCTGTTGCGGCGCGTCCACGCTGAGGACGCGAACCACTGGCATCGAGTCGTCGCGGAGTGGCGCGGTGTCTCGGAAGAGACCACGACGGGCGTCCATCGTCTGTACAAGATGATGGAGCAGGGCAAGCTGCTGGTGCCCGCTATCAACGTGAACGACTCCGTCACCAAATCCAAGTTTGACAATCTTTATGGCTGTCGCGAATCGCTGGCCGACGGCATCAAGCGCGCGACCGACGTGATGGTGGCAGGCAAGGTTGCGGTGATCTGTGGCTACGGCGACGTGGGCAAAGGCTCGGCACACTCGCTACGCGGCATGGGCGCGCGTGTCATCGTCACAGAGATTGATCCGATCAATGCTTTACAGGCAGCGATGGAGGGCTTTGAAGTCACCACGGTCGAAGAGACTCTGGGACGCGGCGATATCTACGTCACCTGCACGGGCAATGTGGATATCCTGACGCTGGAGCATATGCGTCGAATGAAGGATCAGGCCATCGTCTGCAACATCGGCCACTTCGACAACGAGATTCAGATGGATCGATTGAACGAGGCACCGGATGCGACGCGGTTGAACATCAAGCCACAAGTGGATCAGTACACCTTTGCCGACGGACACAGCATCTTCATCCTGGCAGAAGGTCGTCTGGTGAATCTTGGCTGCGCGACGGGCCATCCAAGTTTCGTGATGAGCAACAGCTTCTCCAATCAGACGCTGGCGCAGATCGACCTGTGGGCCAATCGGGAGAGCTACAAGGTTGGCGTCTACACACTGCCCAAGCGGCTGGATGAAGAGGTGGCGCGGCTGCATCTGGAAAAAATCGGCGTCAAGCTCACCACGCTCAACCAGCACCAGGCAGAGTATATCGGCGTTCCAGTCGAAGGCCCGTTCAAGCCAGAAACCTACCGCTACTGAAGCTGGAAGAATGCCGTCTGCGACGCGCTCCTTGCGTCGCAGACGGCTTGTACTCTTTCGGTCATTTCGTGCATCTGCTTAGAATGAAAGACAGCCGTTTTCTCGGAGGTTATGACCGTGCCCTTGTACGAATATCGCTGCAAAGCCTGTGGCTACAGCTTCGAAAAAATCCAGAATTTTTCTGCTCCGCCGGAGACCGTCTGCCCCAAATGCTCCGGGGAACTGGTGCGCCCGATGTCGGCCCCTGCGCTTCAGTTCAAAGGCTCCGGGTGGTACATCAACGACTATTCGAGCAAGGGGAGTGCATCCGCTCCGGCAGAGGACGGCGCGCCGTCCTCTGCCGCAACTGAGAGTTCAGCCAGTGCGTCGGAATCAGCCGCGGCGACGGCACCATCTTCGACTACGCCAACCGGTTCCGCGTCAGCATCCAGCGCTTCTTCAGCCTCCAGCCCGATTACGCCATCGGCCTGAGCAACCCCTTGCGCAGCAGAGCGACCGGCATGCAGCATGAAAATCAGCGCGCAAGGTGGCGATCAAAGAACTCTGCCATCACAGTCCATGCGTCCCGTGACTCCGGCACGTCGGCGTTATAGAAGAATCCGTGAAATAAACCATCCCACACATGCAGTTCTGTTTCCACGCCTGCCTTGTGCAACGCCAACTCCGTTTCAATGGCACCACTCATGGCAAAATCGCGCGTTCCGGTTATGAGCAATGTGGGTGGAAATCTGGAAAGTGTAACCTGGGAGTACATCGGAGCTACCAGCGGATCCTTCGGATCGGCGGTTTGTAGATAACCCAACTGCCTGGCTCCCGGTGCTGCCGATGGCGGCCTGCGTGCTTCCCCCAGAGGAAAAGCAATGTACTGCGCATCGCCACCGAATCCGCCAGCAGACGCGCAAAAAATTCCATCGGCTCCGGGCATCGGCAACTGATGCGCTTCCAACCAAGCCAGTGACATCGCCGTCAGCATTCCACCCGCGGAACATCCATACATTCCAATGCTCTTCGGATTGTATTGTCTCAGCAACTCGGCGTAGACGCTGGCCACATCCTCGCTCGCGGCTGGGAAGCGGTCCTTCGGCCCTTCTCGATAATCCACGCTGACGACCTTGACGCCCATCAGCGCGGCCAACGGAATCGACTCCAGTTCCGCGCAGGCTGGCCAGCATCCAGAGAATCCCCCGCCGTGAAGATTGATCAGGACTCTGCCCTTATTCCGCTCCGTCACACCGGTTCGCGGAGTGTAGACATACACGTGAACCCCGCCGATCTTTTTATCTTGTCGATCTACGGCAAACATCTCACGATCCCGCGCCAGAAAAGGCTTCATAAAGCGCGGCACACCGGCATCCTGCCTGATCATCGCGGGATTCTGCATCTGCTGAAGATGCTGGGTCACATAGGCACGGGCCTGCGCACTCAAATTCGACGAGAGCGGCACAGTTTCTGCAGGAACCAGGACCGTTCCATCTGCCTGTACCTGAATTTTCTCAGTGGAACTCTGAGCCAAACCGGTTGCACCTGTGAACAGCCCCGCAAGAGCCAGCAGCGCTCCACTCGTACACAACAATACGGCTCGAAGCATCCTTGCACCTCGCAGTTACAGCGAGCCGAAGTCTATCACCTTTGTCGCGTTTCCTTCTCCTGCCAGTCGGCAGCTTTGCGGCTTACCGTTCCGGAAAGCTCATCTGCACTTCCATCAAGGACTTTGCAGGCAGGATTTCATCCACATCCACCCACTGCGTTGGATAGTTGCCGGTGTAGCAGGCGGTACAGAATCCCGTCTTGTCCGTCTCGTCGCAGCAACGCACCAGGCCATCGAGCGACAGATATGCAAGCGAATCAGCCTCGATGAACTGACGGATTTCCTCGATGGACTTGTTGGCGGCGATGAGATCGCGCTTGCTGGGGGTGTCCACTCCATAAAAACACGGTGAGATGGTGGGCGGACAACTGATGCGCAGATGCACTTCCTTCGCACCGGCGCCGCGCACCATGCGCACGATCTTCCGGCTGGTTGTCCCACGGATGATCGAGTCATCGATGAGAACAATCCGCTTTCCCTCCAGCAGATTGCGCACTGGGTTCAGCTTCAGCTTTACGCCGAAGTCGCGCACACGCTGCTCCGGCTCGATGAACGTGCGCCCCACGTAATGATTGCGGATCAGTCCCAGCCGGAACGGAATCCCGGCCTCCGCAGCATAACCAATCGCAGCGGTCACACCGGAATCTGGCACCGGCACCACCAGGTCAGATTCCACATGCGATTCGCGCGCCAGTTGACGCCCCATTGCTTCGCGACTGGCCTGCACCCAGCGGCCATAGATGCGGCTGTCCGGTCGCGCAAAATACACATGCTCGAAGATGCAGCTCGACTGCTGAACCCCCTGCGTGAAGTAACGGCTGGTCACACCGTCTTCGGTCACCATGACCAGTTCGCCCGGTTCCACGTCGCGCTCGTACTCGGCGCGCAACAAGTCGAAGGCGCAGGTCTCCGACGCAAAGACGATCGTATCCGGACCGTCACTGTTGCGGATGCGTCCCATCGACAGCGGACGAAACCCGCGCGGATCACGCGCAGCAAAAACGCGATCGCGGGTCATCATCACAATCGAAAACGCACCCTCCACCTGTTGCAGAGAATCGGCGATCGCATCCACCAGCGTCGCAGCGCTGGAGTGAGCGATCAGTTGCACGATGATCTCCGAGTCCGAAGTCGTCTGGAAGTAGGCTCCTGCTCGCTCCAGCGTCGTGCGCAGATTTCCCAGATTGACCAGGTTTCCATTGTGCGCAATCGCAATGAGTCCCTTCGTCGATTCCACGCGGATCGGCTGCGCATTCAGCAGCGCCGAGTCCCCGGTCGTCGAGTAGCGTGTATGTCCGATGCTCAGAGTTCCCGGCAGCTTGGCCAGCACGTCTTCGGTAAAAATCTCCGAGACCAACCCCATGCCCTTGATGTTGCTCAGCGTCTGTCCGTTCGCCGTCGCAATCCCAGCCGACTCCTGCCCACGGTGCTGCAACGCATAAAGACCTAGATAGACCTGGCGCGCAGCATCCGGGTGTCCGTGCACGGCCATCACGCCACACTCTTCGCGGAGCGTATCCCCTTCTCGTTCGCGTTCCATCTTCGCCTGTTGCGCGGCGGCACTCTGATCGCCTTCCATCGTGCGCGCGCCCATCCCCGCCACTGCTTCGTAGAGCCGCGACACGCTCATGCCATCACCTCTTCATGCAGCGCCGACTCCAGCGCCTGGCTCCATTCCTCGGTCAGATCCTTCACGTTCGCCGCAACCACCACCTGGCCGTAGATTGAAATCTCCAGCCGATCGCCGCCTGTCCTGCCCACCTGCGCCGCGCAGAATCCAAATTCTTCTGCCAGTTTTTCAATCTCGCTGATGTGCCTGGTCGTCGCAGTCACCAACATGGTTGAGGATGGCTCCGCAAAGATCCCAAACAACGGTGCTGCTGCAAGCGCCGGCTCCTGCGCGATCGCTGCACCCACACCATGAGCCATGGTCGCCTGCGCCAATGCCACAGCGATTCCACCATCGGAGACATCGCGCGACGAGGTCACCAGCCTGCGCTCCGCCAGCAGCCGCAGCAACTTGTGCAGCCGCGCCTCCGCCGCCAGATTCAGATTCGGCGGTGCGCCCCAGACGCTGCCCAGAACCACTCGCGCATACTCCGACGACCCAAAACGCCGCAATGCCTCGCGCTGAGCGTCCGGATGCGCCAGATCGCCCTCCGGTGCCAACTCCGCCGAATCTACCGGCGCCAGTGAATACACGATGTAGGGATTGATTCCCACCCGCTCAAAGGGTATTGCAAGCTTCGGCTCAGGCTTGCCCGGCTCGGCCATCGGCCACAACAGAAGCACAGCATCGCCCGCACGCTGGAAACTAGAAGGCACAGCACGCGATACATCCTCCATTACACCAACCACACCGAGCACCGGAGTCGGATAAATCCCCACTCCGCGCGTCTCGTTGTAAAGCGAAACATTTCCGCCGGTAATCGGCGTTCCCAGCGCAATACATGCTTCCGACAGCCCGTCGATCGCCGCTGAAAACTGCGCCATGATCTCTGGCTTCTCGGGATTTCCAAAGTTCAGGCAGTTGGTCGCAGCCACTGGTTCTGCACCAACTGCGGCCACCTTGCGAGCAGCCTCGGCAACCGCGTGCATCGCGCCAAGCTTCGGGTCCAGCCAACACCAGCGACCGTTGCCATCCACAGCCATCGCCAGGCCACGCTCACGCCCCTGCTCTCCCGTGCCCTTGATGCGCATCACGCCAGCCTCACCCATTCCCGGGCCGAGCACCGTATTCGTCTGCACCATCGTGTCGTACTGCTCATGCACCCAGCGCTTTGAGCAGGCATTTGCGCTCGCCAGCAGCATCTTCAAATCGGCAGTATAGTCGCGCTGCGCCGTCAGCCGCTCCAGCGCCTCTGCCGGAATTTCATCGCTCACCGGCGCGCGCCACTCACCCACAGGCCGCCGATACAATGGCGCATCATCAGTCAGTGACTGATTGGGAATATCCGCCATCAGCACACCTTGATGCTTCACGCGCATCCTAGGCTCGGCAATCACTCGCCCCACCGTGACTGCATCCAGACCCCACTTGGCAAAGACACGGAGTACCTCGTCCTCGCGTCCGCTCTCG
>JAJZHE010000130.1 GCA_021804655.1 Acidobacteriota bacterium | reverse complement strand
AGGCGAGGCGCTGAAGGCGCGCGGGGCGCGGCGTGTGGTGCCACTGCCGGTCAGCGCTCCCTTCCACTGCGCGCTGATGGAGCCAGCCGAGCGTGAGGTAGAGCGCGTACTGGGCGAGATTACGCTGTGCGAACCGCGGTTTCCAGTGGCGGCGAACGTGACGGGTGCACTGTTGATGACGGCAGCCGACGCGCGGCGGGCGCTGACGGAGCAGGTGACGGGCACGGTGCAGTGGGTGAGCTGCGTGGCGGCTCTGATGGAGCTGGGCGCGGAGGTTTTTGTCGAGGTGGGTCCAGGCAAGGTGCTCAGTGGGCTGATGCGACAGATCGACCGGGAGCAGAAGTGCCTGAACGTGGAAGACCCGGCGAGCCTGGAGAAGACGCTGGCTGAGCTGGGATAAGCAAAAATGCGCGCGGGAGTGATTCAAAACTGTGCTCAGAATCTGACTCTAGTGATAGTGGATCGGGATGGCTAGCATTACCATCTCGCGCTGACAAGGCCGGACTACCAGCCGACAGCCGACGACGCAGCGCGGAAGTATTTCGGACATTTGCGGATGCAGAGCGTAGATGTAAGCGGCCTCCGAGCGTCCGACCTATCCAATGTGCTGTTCGCCTTCACACAAACTTGTCGCATATTCGTTTGTGTCCAGATTGTCGGATGATCCGTAGTTTGTTGCGTGAGATGGCTCAAACACAGAACAAACAGGCGCTAAGAGTGGTGTCTCAACAGGCTGTTGGTCTTGCATGGACGGCCTGCGAAGACCCAATCATCGGGCATCGGAGGCGGACTTTGGCGACGACACCGTTTGAGAGCCTCGGCCATGTACTCATCCATAGGGACGGGTTTGGCGGAGGCTTCGGTCGCCTGCTGCTTCATCGCAGCAAAATTGATCTCCGCTCGCTCCCATTTTCAGCCTTTCCCATCGATATGCATCTCAGTTATTGTTATTGCGAGCGCATTTTGCACGATCGGCGCACAAGGGGGGTTCTCATGCCTGAAGCGATATTTGACGCGGCCCAGCCATCATCCAGCCAAAGTGGTAATACCAGTTCAGTGATCGGCAAGCCGACGCCTCGCATCGACGGACCGTTGAAGACGACCGGCACGGCCCAGTATGCCACCGATTATCACTTTCCCGGCATGACCTACGCGTGGCCAGTGGCCAGCACCATCGGCAGCGGCAAAATCCTCTCCATCGACGCCGTCCAGGCACAGAAGATGCCCGGTGTCCTGCTTGTTCTGCATCACGGCAACATCGCTTCGCTCTATCGCATCGGACCGGGCAGCTTCAGCGGACGCGCGGGAGAATCGCGCCCGCCCTTTGCCGACGACACGGTGCGCTACTACGGCCAGTATGTGGCGATGGTGGTGGCCGAAACCCTGGAGCAGGCACAGGCCGCCGCGGCCACCATCCGCGTGCAGTATCAAGCCGACAAGCCCAACGTCTCCACGGAACTGAGCGATCCCCAGAGCGTCGAACTGCCGCTGCACACCGAAAGCAAACGCGGCGATGTCGCAGCGGGATTCGCCTCAGCGCCCGTGCAGGTGGACGCCACCTACGTCACACCCACCGTTACGCACAATCCCATGGAGATGCACGGCACGGTTGCCGTCTGGGACGGCGCGCGCTTCACACTCTATGAATCGTCGCAGGGCGTGGTCAATCACCTGAACGTGATGGCGGAGATGCTCGGCGTTCCGCGTGAAAATATCCAGGTCATCTGCCGGTTCATGGGTTCCGGTTTCGGTGGCAAGCTCTTTCCCTGGCCGCATTCGCTCATGGCCGCCATTGCCAGTCGTGAGCTGGTTCGTCCGGTCAAAATCTACGTTCCGCGCGATCTGATGTTCACCGCCGTCGGCCACCGGCCAGAGACGCAACAGCGCATGCGCATCGGCGCACAAAAAGACGGCAAGCTTGTCAGCCTTCATCAGGACTATCGCAATCAAACCTCGCTTGGCGACGATTTCCACGAAAACTGTGGCGAAGCGACGCCACTGCTGTACAGTACGCCCAATCTGCTGGTCACCTCCGCGCTGGTTCGCCGCAATATCGGCGCACCCACGCCCATGCGCGGTCCCGGCGCTGTTCCGGGCCTTTTTGCCATGGAATCCGCCATGGACGAACTTGCCATCAAGCTCGCGATGGACCCCGTCGATCTGCGCATCAAAAACGATACGCTGATCGATGAAAGCAACGGCAAACCGTTCTCCTCGCGCCACTACAAGGAATGCCTGCAAGTCGGGGCCGAACACTTCGGCTGGGCGAAGCGCACTGCCGCCGTCGGGTCCATGAAGCAGGGCGACCTCATCCTCGGCTGGGGCGTCGCCGGTGCAAGCTGGGGCGCATTCCGCGGCGGCGCGCAGACGGTGGTCTCGCTCCTCGACGATGGCTCTGTGCGCGCAAGCTGCGCCACGCAGGATGTGGGCACCGGGACCTATACCATCTTTGCCCAGGTGCTCAACGACAAGACCGGCGTCCCGCTGAGCCGGATTCAGGTCATCCTCGGCGACAGCTCGCTGATTCCCGGCCCAACCTCCGGCGGATCGGTCGTCACCGCCACCGTGATCCCAGCCATCGCCGACGGCGCGGAAAAGGCCATCCATGCCATGCTGGAGCTTGCGACCAGCACACCCGGTTCCCCGTTCAACGGCAAGCCCGTCAGCGCGCTCGCCTTCACCGACGGCATGGTTCACATCAGGACGCAGCCAGCCGCCTCCGGCCAGAGTTTTCAGTCGTTGCTGCGCCTGGCCAATGTCGCCGCGGTCCACGGCGAAGGCCAGTCCGGCGCGCTTTACACCGTTCCGCAGGCGCGCAACGTCTCCACACACTCTTTCGGTGTTCATTTCGCTGAAGTCACATGGGACCCAGGCATCGCACGTCTTCGCGTCAGCCGCGTCACCAGCGTCATCGATGCCGGTCGCATCCTGAACCCGAAAGCGGGCAGCAATCAGATTCTTGGCGCCGTCGTGATGGGCATCGGCATGGCCATGCTGGAACAGACGATCTACGAGCCGAACAACGCACATCCAATCAACAACAACTTCGCCGACTATCTTGTCAGCACTGCCGCCGACTGCCCAAAGATCGACGTCCACTTCCTCGACTATCCCGACTACGCGATGGGCGAGTACGGGGCGCGTGGCATTGGCGAGATCGGCTTGGCCGGCGTTGCTCCAGCCATTGCCAACGCGGTCTATCACGCTACCGGTGTTCGCGTTCGCAAGCTGCCCATTCGGATCGAAGACCTGCTGACCGCCTGAGCGCGGCATCCTGAGCATGAGAGCCTGGGCTGCGGCATCAGGGCTTCGATGCAGCGGCGGGGGTCTGAGCCGGACTGCCGACAGCATCGAGCGCCGCAGCCTTTGCGCGTTCTGCGGCAGCTTCAGAGTTGCGCCCCTGCCGATCCAGCGCCACGGCAAGCTGCCGATGCGCCTCGGCATATCCGGGGTCGGCTGCAATTGCCTCCTGAAACCGCGAGACTGCATCGGCGATCTGCCCGCGCAGCAGCAACTGATTTCCGGCATTGGTATTGAAGGTTGCGCGTTGCCGATTGACCGCGACACGCGTCAGGTCGGCGGCCTCCTTGCGCAGCGCTACGGCTTCGCTGTGCTTCCCTTCCTCGGCCATCACCGCAGCCAGCGTGATCATCGGCCCCGGTTGCGCGGGCAGCAGCTCGATCGCACGGCGCAGAGCGCGTTCCGCCTCGGCGTACTGGTGGAGCTGGTTCAGCACACTGCCCAGAATCGCCCACCCGTCGCCATTCTGCGGACGCAGCACCAGTGCTGTCCGCAGCGCAGTCGCAGCCTCATCGAGCTTGCCTAGCTGCATCTCCAGAATGCCCAGCGTATACGGCGGGTCCGGCAGACGCGGATCAAGCGTAGCCGCCGTTTGCAGCTCCCGCACCGCATCGTCCATCCGGTCCTGCAACTTGTACGCCAGCCCCAGATCGTAGTGCAACTCAGAGTTCTTCGCATCCAGCTTCGACGCCTCTTCAAACTCGTGGATCGCCGCGTTGAAATCCGACATTTGCAGATAGGCGACGCCCGCGTCCTCGTGAAAAACAGGGTTGTTTCCATCGAACACCAGCGCTTGCTGAAAATACGGAATCGCCTCTTTTGCCTTGCCCGTCTCGGTGAGCGCCAGCCCCAGATTGTTCAGGGCAGAGGCATCCTTCGGGCTGCGCTCAACCGCACGCTGAAAATAAGGAATCGCCTCGGTCTGCCGTCCCAGTCGCTGAAGGCACATCGCCAGCGCGAGATCTGCTCCCACTGGCGCCGTGCCAGCGCCAGCCACCGCCGCCTTCAACGGCACCAGGGCTTCCTCGTCACGCTCTTCACTTGTCAACAGCAGCCCAAGCTGCAACTGAATCTCTGCGACCCCCGGCGCAAGCTGCGCCGCTGTTCGCAGTTCCTGCTCGGCGTCGGCCTGCTCATGCTCCTGCGCCAGCGCGACGCCCAGATGCATATGGATCAGCGCCGCCGCGGCCGGATCGCTCGGCGCGGCGGCGTTCACCGCCAGAGCCTTGCGAAATGCCGCCTCAGCCTGCGGCCACTGCTTCTGTTGCGCCAGCAACGATCCCAGCTTGTCTTCCAGTGAAGCATCCGTGGGGTCTGCTTCCATCGCGTTCTGCAATTGCACTTCCGCGGCAGCCGCGTTGCTCGCGTTTGCCGCCTGGGCAGCATAGGCCGTTGCCAGGTTCTTGCGGATTCCGGGGTCGTCCGGCCTCAACTCCAGCGCTTTCTTCAACTCCGGAATCGCTTCATCGGCGTGTCCAAGCTGCACAAGCACAGCGCCCAGCGCCATGTGGCCTTCGGGCAGTTGCGGAGCCAACTGCACCACGCGCGTAAACTCCGTCCGCGCCGTCTCCAGATGCTGTGCTTCCAGCGCCGCATAGCCGGCATGAAATGCCTGGTTTGCAAGCCGCAGATTGCGCGTCGACGGTTGCGCGGCATCGGTCTTTGTCGCCTGCTGCGCAATCGCCACCACAGCACACACAGACAGCACTCCTGTGAGGAAGCACCGCATAATGCTGCGCACAGCTACTCCCCCGGACCTTGAGCGGAACCCTGTGCGGCAGGCAGTGTCGGCTTGGGATCGTTGCGATGCTGAATATCGATCGACATCCGATACTCTCGCGCCGACAACTCCATCTCGCCCATCGCGCGATAAGCCTGTCCAAGCTGCGTATGCGTCACCGCGTTCCCCGGATCCATGCGCTCGGCATGCACCAGATAATGCACCGCCTCTGCTGGATTCCCCATTCGCGTCAGCGCCTCGCCCAGCAGAATGTAGGGACCGGTATCGTTCGGCTCCAGCAGCACCGCTCGATTCAGCACCTTGCGCGCCAGTTCGTACTGCGCATTGCGCACATACGCATCGCCCAGATGCTCATAGAGATTCCCATCGAGGGGATTCAGTTTCTCCTCGGCCTGCAACTCCCGGATTGCGGTTGGCAGATCGGCCCGCGCAAGCGCAATTTCGCCCAGCAACTGGTGCGCTAAGGGCAACTTCGGATCGAGCGCAAGCGCCTTCTGGACAAACGTCGTCGCCTCGCTGGTAAACTCGCGCCGCAACAGCAGCCGCGCCGTCGCTACGTATGCGGCTGGCGAGTCCGGTGCAAATCCAAACTGCGCTGCAAAGGCGTGACGCGCATCGTCGTAGCGCTTCACGTCCATGTAGCAAAGCCCCAGCACATATTCCGGATCGATATTCGCCGAGCTGACCGTCTGGTTCGCGCGCTCCAGCAGCGGGATGGCCTCTTCCGGACGGGCAAGGCGATAAAGCGTCACCCCGCTCATCTCCATCGCCTCGCGATCTGTCGGGTCCTGCTGGAGTGCTTTGGAAAAGGCGGCTTGGGCCTCCGGCAGCATCTGTTTCTGATACAAAATTTCGCCGCGCAGCCGCTCTACGCCGGCAGGCTCAGGCTGCTTTTGCGCCAGAATCTCCAGCAATGCCATCGCCGGGTCCAGATGCCCGCGGGCCGCGAGTCGGCTTGCCTGATTGAATGTCGGCGGTGCAGTCGGCACGTTCGTTCGGTCTGCGCCGAATGCCTGTTGCGCCCGCAGCATCAATGCTGCTCCGCTCAGAGCGACCAACACCGCAAGCGCCCTTGCAAATGCTCCAATTCGATACGACTTCATCATTTGTTTAGTCTATTCCGCAAACTCGAATGGGGAGCCGAAGCTCCCCATTCTGAGGGTTGATGTTGCCTGTTGATCAGGAGTGGACCTAGAACTGGACGCGCGCCGAGAAAACCAACTGGCGCGGGCCAGGTCCTGGTGCCTCACCCGTGATCGTACCCACGTTCAACAGGTAGCCGCCGGGGTTGCCTGGATTGATGTGGTTGAACGCGTTGTACGCATCCATGCGGATCTGCGCCAGCACATTGCGCCACACGTTCAGGTTCTTCAGCAGCGCCAGATCGGCGTTGTAGAAGCTGGGTCCAAAGTACTGGTTACGTCCACCGTTGCCGATCTGGTCCAGCCCCGGATCCGAAAATCCGCTGCTGCCCAGCGACACCGGCTGATAGAACGTCCAGCCCTGGCCTGGTACAAACGAGCTGAGCTTCGTGTGCAGCTTGATCCCCGGAGCAATGTTCGGATAGCAAGGAGCACCCGTGCTGGGTCCATTCGGCAGGTCCGGTCCCAGCGCAGTCGAGCAGTTGACGCCCAGGCTGAACGGAAGACCGCTGGCGATGTTGTACGTACCGGAAAGCTCCCAGCCGCCGACAATCAGATCCGTTGCCTTGTTGGCGTCCGGCAGGAACTGCTTGCCTTTGCCAAAGGGCAGATCGTAGCTGCCGTAGAGGGTCGCCGAGTGGTGACGCACGTTGCTGTCGTTGCCGTATGCAATGCTCTGACTCCAGGTGGAGTAACCACTGGCGAAGTCCGTCGCACGGGCATACTGGTAGTTGGCATTGACCGCCAGACCCTTCCACATCGCCTGCGCCAGCGTAATCTGCAGCGCATTGAAGTGGGTGTTCTGGTTGTCTCCATCGTACTGAATGCCTTGCGACCATCCGCAGGCTCCCGCCGGCAGGTTGGGATCGCTTGGCTGTTTGTAGTTTGGATCCGAACAGGCTTGCAGCTTCAGTCCGTAGTAGCGTTGCAGATACAACGGATTCGACGTCGCGCCATACTGGTTCGGCGTGCTGGGAGCCGTTGGATCCCAGTGCAGCGTCTGCCCGTTGATGCTCATCGAGCCAGGCATCGTGATGCCTTCCTCGTTCGGGTTCGTGCTGTTGCCGTCTCCGTCGCTCAGCGTGTGTGTCCCCTTGTTGCCAACGTAAGCCACCGTCACCGACAACGTCGGCGTCAGAGCGCGCTGATAGGCGACGTTCCACGCATCCAGCGTCGGGTACTGCATCGGGTTCGGACGCGACTTGCTCGTGACCAGGCTTCCAGGGTTCGGCAACAGGCCGCTGTTGGGCACCGAGACCGGCACATAGGTCAAAGGACCGCCGCTGCCGGGCTGCGCGCTGCCGTCGTTGCCCGGATTACAACCCGGGTTATCCGCAGGCGAGCCAAGACAGAAGGCCTGCGTTGTACCGCCGGCATTGCTGATGCTCTGGTTGGCCAGCACTGGCAGGTTCTGCGTCACCGTATGACCGAACACCGAACCGAAGACGCCGATATCAAAGCTGCGTCCGTAACCGGCTCGGATCACATCCTTCTCGTCGATCTGGTACGCCAGACCCAGACGCGGCTCAAACATCTTCATCGCGTTGAAGGTCCAGCCCATGTCGGAGGGGATGCTGCCGATCTCAGCTACGTGCAGATAACCGTCGTTCAGGTTCATCAGCGCACCGTTACCGGGTCCGTTCACCGTCTCCGGGAAGTAGCCTTCCCAGCGAATGCCGATGTTCGCGGTCAGTTTGTTGGTGGCGCGCCAGGTATCCTGCGCATAGAAGAACATGCGCTTCTGGAATTCCTTGGCGTTCGTCGAGGTAGAGACGTAGCGGTTGAAGCTCGTCACCTGGCCGAGAGCAAAGGTTGCAAAGCC
>JAJZHE010000129.1 GCA_021804655.1 Acidobacteriota bacterium | reverse complement strand
AAGAGGCCATCGCGCGCATGGAGCGCGCCCTCGGGCAGTTCATCGTCCAGGGCATCGAAACCTCCATCCCGCTCCATCAGGAGATCTTCGCCGACGAAGACTTCCGCGCGGGCAACTTCGACACCAAGTTCATGGAGCGCTTCCTGGCTCGCCGCAACGCCTGACCGCGCGTTGCGGCACGCCGGCTCCAATCTAGTTGTCCAGTTGCCGCTGCTTTTGCTTTTTTGTTGTCATTCCCGAAGGGAATCTGCTGTTGCCCTTGCAGTTGTCTTTGCCTTTGCCCTTGCCTTTGCTTTTGCCCTTGCCCTTGCCTTTGTCGTTGTTCCTGCCTTTCTTGTTGTCATTCCCGAAGGGAATCTGCTGTTGCACTTGCAGTTGCCTTTGCCTTTGCCTTTGCTGTTGCCTTTGCCCTTGCCTTTGTCGTTGTTCCTGCCTTTCTTGTTGTCATTCCCGAAGGGAATCTGCTGTTGCAGTTGCCTTTGCAGTTGCCTGTTGCCCTTGTCTTTGTCGTTGCCTTTGTCGTTGTTCCCGCTTTTCTTGTTGTCATTCCCGAAGGGAATCTGCTGTTGCACTTGCAGTTGCCTTTGCAGTTGCCTTTGCCCCTGCCTTTGTCGTTGTTCCTGCTTTTCTTGTTGTCCTTCCCTCCGGGAATCTGGCCTCCTCAGCGACAGACCACCGGCAGCAAAGGCGCTGAGCGAGTTTCAACCACCGAGGCAATGCCTCGGACGGCATCAGAAATTCCCCTGCGAGTCGCAGTTTTCATCGCTTTTTATTCGCTTTTTATTCTGGCCTGTGCTAGCATCCGGCTACAGTGAAAGCCGCTGTTCACCACGCTTGAAAGGATCGATTCCCATGGACGCGCACAAAGAACTCATCGCCGAATTCGACCGTGAAACCGCCACCACCCGCAAAATCCTCGCCGCCATCCCCGCCGATGCCGACTTCAGCTTCCAATCTCATCCCAAATCGATGACCCTGGGCCGCATCGCCGGCCACACCGCGGAGATCTTCACCGAGTGGCCCGTCGCCACGCTCACCCTCGACGTGCTCGACATGGGCCAGGGCGGCTTTACCCCCTACTCGGCCACCAGCACTGCCGCGCTGTTGGAAAAGTTTGACACCGAACTCGTCAAGGCCAAATCCGTCCTCGCCGACTTCGATCCCGCTCACTGGATGGACACCTGGAAGCTCACCAGGGGCGATCAAGTCTTTGTGCAGGGGCCTAAATGGGAGATTTTCCGCACCTGGGTCCTCAGCCACGGCATCCATCACCGCGCCCAGCTTGGCGTCGATCTGCGCCTCCTCGGAGCCACCCTCCCCGGCACCTACGGACCCTCCGCCGACGAGATGCCCGGAGCCTGAGCCTCGCCCATGACCCTCCCCCAGCTTTACCCCATCCCCGTTCTTGATCCAATTCCGGTGCTTTATCCCATTCTGGACGCAAGTGTCTTCCCGGCTCATCCCGACGCTCGCGTCGCATTCCTCACCCGTCTCGGCAGGGAACTGGCCTCGACCGGCCTCTCTCTGCTCGAATACCGCAACAAAACGGCCTCCGACGCCGAGGTCCTTGCCGACGCGCTGCTTCTTCGCGCCGCGCTGCCCTCCGGTCAGGTGCGCCTGGTCATGGATGACCGCACAGACGTTGCCCTCGCTGCGGGCTTCGACGGCGTCCACGTCGATGCCGGCGACCTGCCGCCTGCCGTCGCCCGCTCCCTCTTCAATGCCGCCGGGCGCGTCGGTCCCATCGTCGGCACTTCCGCCAGCACCCTCGACGCGCTCGCCCTTGCACTGCGCGAACCCGTTGATTACATCTCCTTTGGCCCCATCTTTCCCACCACCACCAAGCAGACCGCCGCCGCCCCCATCGGCCTCGCTGGCGTCCGCAGTTTCCGCGCCCTCGCCGGTCCTGATGCCTCGCTCGTCGCCGCCGCCGGCATCACTCTGGCCACCGCGCCGGAAATCCTGGCCGCCGGTGCCAGCTCCGTCGCCGTCTCCGCAGCCATCTTCCGCTCTGACCAACCCGCAGAGGAAGTGCGCCGCTGGCTCACCGCGCTCGCCTGACCCTCCACACCGGATCGAATGGCTCTCGGCAAATTCCCGGAAAAATCTGTCAAGTGCTCAGTCTGTGGAAAACGCTCCATCTTGCTGATTGCAAGACAGATAAAATTTAGAAGAAATGGCATGATTTTTTCTCGACTCTGCCATACTGTTCCACAGGGTTTGTTCGCTCGGTTGCGCCGCGCATGGCTTGCCGCTTTGCAGGCGTTTCTCCGCGGACTTTGCCCGTGCACCTGCTGCCATCGGCCATTCGCATCAATCAGGTATAAAAAGCAGGTATAAAAAGTGAAATTTCGCGAAAATCAAACAAGATCAATTCATTCAATAAGATAAATGAAAACACATACCCCCCCCTCCCCCCTGACAGATCGATTATGTATAAATGAGTAAACTTCGACACAACTTCGCCCCGCAGAAATTGCTCGCATGCGCTCGCAACCTCAAGCTGAAATTTGTGTCTAATACATTGAGCGATAGCTTCGTGCAATTGCCTCCGGCGAACGCCATTCGCTCCACGATCATCGCTCTCTGGTGAGGTCTTTATGCGTCCGTCGAATCGTTTTCACAGCATCGGCTTAGCCATTCTGTTGGTTTTGCTGGCTGCTTCGTCCGTGGCGCGCGCGCAAAGCGCCCCAGCCAACACAGACGGTCAGATCGAGATGAATGTCGTCCATGCGCTCGACGCCGCCGACCAGCTCAAGCCCGACTGGATCACCGCGACCACGGTGCAGGGCGTCGTCACGCTCTCCGGCACCTCGTCCAATCAAGCCAATCGTGAGCTTGCGGCTTCGCTTGCCGCCAAGGTTCCCGGCGTCTCCAAAGTCGTCAACAACCTCACCGTCGGCAATCCGCAGCAGGCAAACAGCGACGCAAATACGGGCGCTGCCACAGCGCAGAGTCCGCAGGAGATGGATGCTCAGCAGCAAAACTCCGCTGGACTTCCGCCTGCAAACCAGCAAGGGAATCCGCCCAACGAGCAGGCGAACAATCCGTCTTCGCGCCCAGGTTATGCCCCGAATGGCAACGGCTTTCAGCAGCAGAATCAGCCCTATCAACAGCAATATCCAGCCGGACCTGAGCCGCCGCGCGACCCTGTCACCTTGCCGCAAGGCACCACAATCGTCGTCCGCACCACCCAGTCGGTCTCCACACAGATGGCCGAGCCGGGCACGCCCATCGATTTTGTCGCCGCTCGTGACGTATATTCCGGCGGCATTCTGGCCATCCCCCGCGGAGCCACCATTCACGGCGAGGTCACCGATGTTCGCAAAGCCGGAGCGCTGACCGGCCATCCGGAGCTGGCCCTGCGTCTGGACGCCGTGCAGCTTGAAGGCAACAGCTACCCGGTCACCGCCAATCTCTTCCGCGTGCGCGGTCCCGGCAAGGGTGGCCACACGGCCGCCAGCGCATTTGGCGGAGCCTTGCTCGGCGCTCTGGTGGGTGGTGCATTCGGCGGCGGCACAGGTGCTTTGGTCGGTGGCACTGCGGGCGGACTCGGCGGCACCGCTGCCTCGGCTATGTCGCGCGGACCCCAGGTCTGGATTCCTTCCGAATCCATGTTGACCTTCCACCTGACCAATGCACTCACGGTCACGCCGGTCAGCCGCCAGGAGGCTCTGCGGCTCTCTTCGGCTGCGCCGGGTGAAGCCGGTCCCACGCTGCAACATCGTGGAGGCTATCCTGCGCCCGCCGTTTATCCTGCGCCTGTCGTCTATCCTTACGGCTATTATGGTGGCTATCCCGGCTATTATCCAGGCTTTTATGGCCCCAGCATCGGCATCGGCTTCGGTCGCGTCTGGTAATCGGCTCTCAGTCGCGCCCCTTTTTGCGAATCTCGATGTTCAGCCGTTTGATCTTCTGGTTGAGCGTCGAAAGCGGAATGCGGAACTGCTCGGCGGCCTCCGTCTGGTTCCAGTTGCAGCGCTCCAGCTTTTCCAGAATGATGCGCCGCTCGATCACCTCGATGATGTCAAAAAGCGAGGCATGGGGATTGTCCTCCAGCAGCGCAGCGGGCAGGGAACGTCCGCTGATGTTGGGCGGCAGCAGGCTGGAGTCGATCAGCGGATTGGTCGAGAGCACGACGCAGCGCTCGACCACGTTCTCCAACTCGCGAACGTTTCCCGGCCAGTCATAGTCGATCAGCGAGCGCATCGCGTCCTGCGTAATTTTGCGAGCTTCCAGACCGTTTTCGCGTGAATAGAAGTCGAGAAAGCGGTTCACCAGCAGAGGAATATCTTCGCGGCGGCTGCGCAGCGGTGGCAGGTCAATCGAGATCACGTTCAGCCGATAGAAGAGGTCTTCCCGGAATCGGCCCTCGCGGACAGCCTGGCGGAGATCGACGTTGGTGGCGGCCACGATGCGCACATCCACCTGAATCTCGTGCGTGCCGCCAAGCTGCATGAAGCGGCGATCCTGCAGAACGCGCAAAATCTTCGCCTGTGTATCCATGCCCATATTGCCAATCTCATCCAGAAACAGAGTGCCGTTGTTGGCAATCTCGAAGAGGCCTTTTTTGCTGGCAATTGCGGAGGTGAACGAGCCTTTGACGTGGCCAAAGAGCGTGGACTCCAGCAGTTCCGAGGGCATCGATCCTGAGTTGACCGGCACAAAAGGCTTGTCCTTGCGCGGCGAGCCGGCGTGCAGAGCCTTGGCGATCAGCTCCTTGCCCGTGCCGCTTTCGCCCAGAATCAGCACCGTCGAGCGGCTGGGCGCCACCTGCGCCACCAGGTCAAAGATGCGCAGCATCACTTCGCTTTTGCCGATGATGTTGGAGAAGTTGTAGCGCTGGCGCAGCGCGCGTTTCAGTTGCAGATTCTCCGCTTCCGCGCGATGCCGCGCCAGCGCCGAGCGAATGTCGGCCAGCAGTTTTTCGTTGTCCCACGGCTTCTGGACAAAGTTTTCCGCTCCGGCGCGGATGGCATCGACGACGTTATCCACCGTGCCGTAGGCGGTAATCATGATGACCGGAAGATCAGGGTAGCGCTCGTGGATCATGGGCAGCAGTTCCATGCCAGACTTGCCCGGCAGCGCCAGATCCAGCAGCACAAGATCGTAGAGATTCTGTTCCAGGTCGCGAAGACCGGTTTCGCCATCGATGGCGAGATCGACCGAGTAGCCTTCCAGCGATAGCAGCACTTCCAGCGATTCGCGGATGCCCGCTTCGTCGTCGATGACGAGGATGCGCGCGTCCGGTGCAACTTCAGTGGAGGGACGCGCAACACGCAGCGATTGGAGGACTTCAGGCATGGATAGGATTCCTTATAAGTGGAAATTCAAGAGAAAATGTAGTGCCGACGCCCAGCGTGCTTTCAACGGCGATCTTGCCGGAGTGTTCCTGAATAATGCCGTAGCTGACGGCGAGACCAAGGCCGGTGCCGCGGCGTTCCCCTGGTTTGGGCGCGGACTTGGTGGTAAAGAACGGGTCATAGATACGCTTCAGATGTTCCGGCGCAATGCCTGCTCCGGTGTCGGTAATGCGCGCCTCAACGTGCCCGTTGGTCAGGGTAGAGACACAGAGACGACCGCCCTGTGGCATGGCGTCGCGAGCGTTCAGCAGCAGGTTGAGAAAGACCTGCTGAAGCTTTCCGGGGTTTCCCTGAATCGGCGGCAGGTCGGCGCTGAGCGTGAGTTCCATCTCAATGCGCGCGGTCTTCATGGGATGCTCGATGAGCGCGACGGTGTCGCGGATGACCTGGTTGAGATCGGTCTCGCGAAACTCGGTGGTGCTGGTGCGGGAGAAGTTCAGCAGCCCGCTGGCAATCTCCGAGGCGCGGAAGGTCTGCTGCGTGATGCGCTCCAGCAGCGGCGCCAGACGCGCGTCGTCGCGCACCTGCTTGGTCAGCATCTGGGTATAGGAGCTGATGACGGCCAGCGGCGTATTGATCTCATGCGCCACGCCGGCGGCCAGCAGTCCGATGGAGCTGAGCTTGTCGGCCTGTGTAAGCTGGTTTTCCAGCGCAATGCGCTCGGTGATGTCATCCACCAGGATGATGCGACCGACAGCGACGAAGTCGCGGCTCATCAGCGGCGCAATGGCGATGTTGGCCGTGCGTGGTTCTCCGGCGCGGCTGGTCAGGCGGAATTTGTAAAGGTGATGAACGCCGGGTTCTCCGCGGAAGCGGTCAAAGGACTCCATGAACGCGGCGGGAAAGACCGAGCCGAGGGACTGGCCGATGGCCTCCCGTCGGCTGAGCGCGTACATCGCCTCCATCTGCGCATTCCAGCTTTCAATGCGATCCTCCAGATCGACGGCGAGGATGCCGACGTTGGTCGATTCGACGATGTTTTCGTTGAATTCCTTGAGGCGCTCGAACTCGGCAACCTGCTTTTCCAGACGCGCGTAGAGGCTGGCGTTTTGCAGTGCGATGCCGATGTAGCTGGCCAGCGACTCCAGCAGCTCCACATCTTCGCTGGAGAGAAAATCGCCGCCGATGGTGCGGCCCAGTCCGATGACGGCGATGGTGCGCGAGCGCGCGCCGTCCGAGACCAGGCAGGGCAGGTAATAGTTCAGGTCCAGCAAGGCGACGGTCGATTGCTGCGACAGAGGAAGATGGAGCGTCTGCTGGGTGTTTTCAAAGAAGATGTGCGAGCGTGGCTCGTCTTCCAGAGGTGATTCAGAAGCGTCGAAGTGAAGAAAACCCAGATCCAGCCGAGCCGCATCGAGCGAAGAATCCATGCCATGACTGCTGGCAAGGCTGAAACCACCCTCCGGCGCCACTTGAAAGACAGCGACACGGGCCACCAGCAACGCGCGCGGCAGCCGCTCGACGATCGAGCGCAGCAGCGCATCCAGATCGGTCTCTGAACTGAGGCCACGGCCAAACTCGACCAGCGCATGACGATAGTCGTAGCGATGCCGGTCAAAGACCTGATCGACCCAGGTCTGGAAGCGGCGCTTGAGTGGATCGAAAAGCTGGGCCGTGAGCAGGATGGTGAAGACCAGTCCCCACTCGCGCACCGCCTCCGGCAGATAGTTGTGCACGCGCTCGGAGATGAGCGCGACGATGCCGAAGTAGACGGCAACCAGTGTGCCGGTGGCCAGGGTATAAGCGACGCCGCGCTTGAAGATCAGGTCCGTATCCATCAGCCGGTAACGGACGATGGCCCAGGCAAAGGTGAGCGGCAGGAAGACCAGCGAAAGCTCGGCCAGCTTCTGCAAAACGCTGTTGACCGGAACGCCCAGCAGATAGGGAATGGCGTAGAGCGTGGTGAAGGGAAGCACGGCGAGCAGCGTGCCGCGTGTGAGCCACTTCAACTGCTGGCGCAGCAGCGGCGTATTGGCATGACGATAGCTGTACAGGAAGAGAATCGCTGAAAGTACGAACGAAAAAGCGACGTAGCCGGTCGAGATCTGATCCAGGCGCAGTTTGAGTGCGAAAGTTGCCTGCCAGAAGAGCAGCGCAAAGACCTGAAGCCCGATGACGGCCACGGCTGGCGCATAGAGGAACGGGACAAGCCAGCGGCGGCTGCTGCGGCGTAGTCGCTCCTCGGGAAAGACCAGCGCGAAGTGAAGAAAAAGCGCAGGCTGCAAGGCGCCGGCGACGATGTTGCCCCAGTAGATGGTCCAGTCGAGCGCGTCAAGCTGGCCTGTGTAATGAAAGGAATTCAGCGCAAAGGAGGTGAGGCAGAAGATATAAAAATGCGTGGCGCGCGGCGCGGTCCAGCGGCGAAAGAGGACATAAAGACCAATGGCAAGATAGATGAGGCCGATGACGCGGGCAAGCTGCCGCAGGCTGGTGTCAGCCGGGATGGGAATGACGACCACCGGCGCGTCCAGCGCGATGCCGCGGCGGATGATGGTGTAGTTGGCTTTGCCGTAGACATCGGTATGCTTCAGTTCGCGGTCGAAATCGGCTGCAATTTCAACCGGATGGTTGTTGACCGCGATCAACAGGTCGCCCGGCTCAATGCCGGCCAGCGCACCAGGACCGCCCGCCCGGACGTGTTCGGCAACCAGCCCATCGACCGCCTGACCGCTGGCGATGGCTGAAACCTCCGTCCACAGAACCCCATCATCCGGCTGCTGATACTGGGATTCCTGAAGGAAGTTGAAAACGCCAAGAATAACCATTGCAACGGTGGACAGGGCAAGCACCGTGGCAAGAAGCCGGTTATATCGATGGGTCTCCA
>JAJZHE010000128.1 GCA_021804655.1 Acidobacteriota bacterium | reverse complement strand
CATCACCATCTTTGACGGCGACCACCTCCACGATGGCACGCTCTACCTCAGCCAGCCCGCGCCGCTCGCGCTCCAGAGCGGCAACGAATACGAACTGCAATCGGCCGGCACGCCCATCGGCCTCTACGATCTCCACTCCGCCGGACACAGCCAGCTCGGCGACCTGGACTCCTGGCTTGGCTACGGCGTCTGGAAGCCGCTGCCGAAGCCCGCGCCGCCTGCGTTCAACTCCAGCGGACTCACCGTCACCGGCCTCAACGAAGACGAGCCAGTCCTGCTGCGCAAACACCCCAAAGGCAGCAACCAGGCTGGTGCACAGAGCCGCGCAAAATCCGGTACAGCCACATCCGGCGGCAGCGGCCCGGTAGACCCCGACCGGCCCACGCTGCGCCGCAGCAGCAGCGGCTCCGAGTCCTCAGCGCCAACCGTCGGAACGCAACAGACGGGAACGCAGCAGGCAGGAACTCAACAGCCGGGCGGAGCCGGTCCGGTTGACCCCGATCGGCCCACGCTCCACCACTTGCCGCCAGCGTCCACCACCCCAGCCACCGGCGATGGCTCCTTGCGCGAAACCGGCCTGAACTCACCCGACCCCAACCGCCCACGCCTCACCTATGGCAAACCCAAAGACCTGGCCTCAGCCGCGCTGGAACTCAAGGGCGCGCCGCCCCACTTGCAGCAGATGGTCGCCGTCTCTGACCCCACAGCATCCATGCCTCATCCCTGGAGCTATAGCTGGCCCAGCCCCTTTGACCAGGCCAATGCCCGGCGCGCACTAGAGTCCATCGCCCGCTCCGCACTCGCTGCCCAACCCGCCGCCTCTCCACCCTCTTTGACTCCATTCACTTCCACAAAGTCCAGCAGCCGCCACTCCGCCGCGCGCGCAGGCACGCCGCTCACCCCGCCTGCGCGTCTCGGCCAGGAATCTTTTCGTAGTTTTGAACTTGAATACGGCGCAGCACCCACGATGGTCTTCAGCGCCAGCACGCCGCCGCCCGACTCCACTTCACCAGCGGCACCCATGCTCGACGCAAGCGGCCAGCCTGTCTCCGCGCCACCCCAGCGCTTCGTCACCCTCATCGCGCAACTCGATCTCTACGGCAACCCCATCGTCCTGAAAAAAATCGTCACCGACGCAGCTCATCTCGATGAAATCCCGCGCATGCATCTGATCGACGCCGTCGATGCCCTCGGTAACCATCGCGCCGAGCTTCTGTTTGAGCGCATTGGCGGCCACCAGCGAAGCTTCGCGCTCTACAGCGTCATCGACGGCTCCATCCAGCGCATCTTCGTCACGGTTTCTCTGCCATAGCGCGCAGGCGCATCGGCCGCGATCCGGCCGGAAATCAGGATGGAACGACAAGGCTGGTCCAAATGCAAACGGCCCGGCAGAGAGCCGGACCGTTCATTTCCTGCGCCGCTGGGTCGCTCAGACTTTTGCCTGTTTCCGCGCTTTTTCGTCATCGAAGCACTTCATCGCGCGCACCACGTGATCGCGGGCATAAGCAGCGTCATGCCAGCCCTTCACCTCCACGCGTTTACCTTCCAGATCTTTGTAAATCGCGAAGAAGTGCGTGATCTCCTTGAGGATGTGCGGATAGACATCGGTGTAGTCCCACACATCGGCGTAGCGGGGGTTGTTCTTGCCCACGGCGACAACCTTTTCGTCCAGAACGCCCTGGTCGAGCATCTCCAGCAGGCCAATCGGGCGCACCTCCTGCACGCAGCCTGGAAAGCTTGGCGTTGGCACCAGCACCAGCACGTCCAGCGGGTCGCCGTCGTCGCTCAGCGTGGAGGGGATGAAGCCGTAGTCGCCAGGATAGTGCACCGGGGAATGCAGGTTGCGATCGAGCTTGAAGACGTGCAGCTCCTTGTCGTACTCGAACTTGTTGGTTCCCTCTTTGGGGATTTCGATCACGACACGGAAAACCTCCGGGGCTTTGTCGCCGACGGGTAGTTCGAGGTAGTTGATCATGTTGTACGCGTTCTCCTGGGCTGCGTTGGATGGGTTGTCCTGCTAAAAATCCGGGGAAAAATCTGCAAACGAAGGCTGGTTGCAGGATACAGTCCTGCGGCATACCCTCGGACTACTATAATTACGAGAAATGAAGGCTTATGTCTATGTCACGCTGAAAACGTCGGTGCTGGACCCACAGGGCCAGACCATCCAGAACGCGCTGCGCAAGATGGGCACCAGTAGTGTGCAGGGTGTGCGCCAGGGCAAGTTCTTCACTCTTGCGCTGGCTCCTGGATTGACTGAAGAAGCGGCCCGCGCCGAGGTGGAACGCATCGCGCGCGAGGTGCTGACCAACACCGTCATCGAAGAGTTCACCTACCGCATCGAAGCGTAGTCCTCCTCCCGCCAATGCGTGTTCTGTCATGCAGAACCACTTGCGCTCTCCGGCTACAATCGTCCTATGTGCGGAATTGTTGGCTACGTGGGACCGAAACCTGTCGTCCCCATCATCGTGGAGGGACTGCGGCGGCTGGAGTATCGCGGCTATGACTCGGCTGGCATTGCCGTTGGCGCAGCAGGTGCGGAGAAATTGTCGATCCTGCGCGCACCCGGCAAGCTGCGCAATATGGAAGATGCGCTGCGCACCCATCCGCTCGAAGGCAGCTACGGCATTGGACATACGCGCTGGGCAACGCATGGACGGCCGACCGAAGAAAACGCGCATCCGCATCGGGACTGCACCGGACGCCTGGTCGTGGTGCACAACGGCATCGTCGAAAATTATCTGGAGCTGAAGCGCGAGCTGACCGCGCAAGGCCACACATTCGTCACCGAGACGGACACCGAGATCATCGCGCACCTGATCGAAGAGATCCAGCGCGAAGCCGTGCGGGCAGGGCACAAACTTGCACTGGAAGACGCCGTGCGGCGCACCGTCAAACGCCTGAGCGGAGCCTTTGCGCTCGGCGTGCTGTCCAGCGAGGAGCCAGACAAAATCGTGGCTGCGCGGATGGGTCCGCCGGTGGTCATCGGCGTCGGCGCAGGCGAAGCCTTCATTGCATCCGACGTGCCTGGAATCCTGCACCACACGCGCGATATCTATTTCCTTAACGACGGGGATATGGCCATCCTGACGCGTTCAGGTGTCACGCTCACTGACTTTGACGGGCAGCCTGTGGAGCGCACGTTGCAGCGCGTCACCTGGGATCCGATCCAGGCGGAAAAAGGCGGCTTCAAACACTTCATGCTCAAGGAAATCTGGGAGCAGCCGCGTGCCATTCGCGAGACAACGATGGCGCGCGTTTCGCTTGCCACCGGACAGGTCTTTCTGGACGAAGCCGGTCTGACGGATGAAGAACTGCGCGCGGTCTCGTCCGTTCAGATGGCCGCCTGCGGAACGAGCTGGCATGCGGCGATTGCCGGCAAATATATGATTGAGCGGCTGGCCCGCGTGCCCGTGGATGTGGACTACGCAAGCGAGTATCGCTATCGCTCGCCGCTGGCCGACAAAAACGCTCTCGGGATGGTGATTACGCAGTCCGGCGAGACCGCCGATACGCTTGCCGCTCAGCGCGAGATGATCGCGCTGGGACTGAAGACCGTGGCCATCTGCAACGTTGTTGGCGCGATGGTCACACGCGAGGCCACGGGAACGATCATCACGCATGCCGGGCCAGAGATCGGTGTGGCATCGACGAAGGCGTTCACCTCGCAGATCACCGCGCTGCTGCTCTTTGCGCTGCGGCTGGCGCAGGCGCGTGGCACCATCGGCCAGGCCGAGAGCCTGCAACTCGTCGAGGAGCTGGGACGGATTCCGGCGCGCATGGAAGAGATGCTGCCGCGCATCTCCGCGCAATGCGAGGAGCTTGCAAAGACCTTCGGGCAGGCGCGCGATTTTCTCTACCTGGGCCGCGGCATTCACTATCCCATTGCGCTGGAAGGCGCGCTGAAGCTGAAGGAGATCAGCTACATTCACGCCGAAGGGTACCCGGCGGGCGAGATGAAGCACGGACCGAACGCGTTGATCGACGAGCAACTGCCTGTGGTGGTGCTGGCCACGCAGGACGCCGACGATGCCGGATCGAAGTTGCGCTACGAAAAGACTCTCTCCAATCTGCAGGAGGTGACAGCGCGTTCCGGTCGCGTCATCGCCATCGCTGTGGAAGGACAAGGCGAGATCGGCGGGCTGGTCGAGCAGGTGATCGAGATTCCGCGGGCGCCGGAGATGCTGCTGCCGCTTGTGGAGATTGTGCCGCTGCAACTGCTGGCCTATCACATCGCCGTACGCCGAGGGTGCGACGTCGATCAGCCGCGCAATCTGGCCAAATCCGTCACCGTGGAATGATGGCGTAAAACTACCGAAGCTACTTGGAGACGGACAGTAATTATCCGAACTCGCCAACAATTCCGCAAACTTGCCAACTATTTCACGAACTTGTTGCAAGAAATGGCGATCTATAACGTGTCAAGGACGGAGTAAAAGCAGACCAGAGTGGCGGAGGAAAAGGGAGCCACTTTTGGCTTGCGAAAGAGCGCAACGAAATGGGTCCCGAGGAACCCGAAATGCAATGCTGTTTGTCGGAAGGAGTGATGAAGAGGCAATGGATCGGTAGACCAATCCTGGAGGCGGATTACTTTGGTGAATGGTCTGAGCCGCAGGTCCGACTGGAGCCTGCTCTACTCGGCATCCTGCTCGGTGACGGAGACGTCTGAGCTGATGATTTGCTCTTTAGTAGATTTCGCAAGCTCGTCGAACTGCCTCTTCCACTTCTGTGCAATTTCAGGGATACGTGTCAACACTTCACGTCCCACGATGACTTCGTCGACATATCCCATGTGGAGCATATCGATTAGGCTACAAAGGTAGGATCGTCCCATGACCCACCAAGTGAAGTGGTCATCGACAAAAAGAACGTGGTATATCTTGCGCGCGCTTACTTCCTCAAGTTCTTCGAGTTTAGCGCCGTCTTGGCAGACTGCGAATCGACGATCGCCACGCTGGGAGCGGCGTTTCGACCCTTCGCCGAGCGCCCCTGCTCGCGCAGCGTCTTGCCGATCCGCTCCCACACGCCGCTGTCCCGTCACCAGCGAAAATGCTCATGCACGCTCTTCCACGGAGGGAAGTTACTCGGCAACTGCCGCCAGCATGGCGCCTATTTCCAGGGCGGCGCTTCGGTGGGTTCAGGCAGCAGTGCGGGGGCTTCTCGCCTACTTTGCTTCTTTTGCAATTGCCTCGGCGGCGTTGCCGGCCACCACCCAGCTTGCCGATCCCGCCACCACCGCTTCATCCTCAAACCACAGAAAGCCGAAGTCGTCGATACACTCCGGAAAATCCGGCTTCAGGATTACATAGCCCGGAATCACAGCCCCCGGAATATACGAGTGGTCGGCGCGATTATTGCTATAGGTCTGCATCTTCGACACGGTGCCTACGCCCGCTACATAGGATGTGCTGGAGACCGGATGCGTGCCCAGAATATAGTTCACCGCGCGCAGCGTGTACTCCGGCCCCACCAGGTCCGGGAACGCCTTGTGCAGGAAGTACATGCGGATGGCCATATCGACCACCGCGCCTGATCCGCCCCAGCCGCCCAGGCTTGGCGGCACGCCAAACGGCGTTGCCGCAAGCCGCGTTGTCTCGCTGGCCATGTACGTCTTCACTGCCTGCCGCATCTCTTCCTTCGCGCTCGCGTCCAGGTAAGGCAGTGCCCGCACGGCCGTCCAGCCGCGCATGCCCATCTGTTGCGGGGTAATCATCTCCGGAAACAGCGCCTGGAGCCTGGAGCGGTACGGTTCGGCTCCGTGTGTGGCTAGGGTCAGTTCCAAAGCGGCATTCCATTCCAGCCCCGCGGCAAAAGCCCGCCGGTCAAATCCCCCCGGCCCGTTCCGGCGCGGTGCTGGAGTCAGTGAACCGGGTACCGTCGTTCCGGACCCACCTGTTGTTGCATGGTTGCCATGCGCTCCGCCCACCGTACCCTGCGATGCCGCCAGCACGCCGCCGCCGGCTCCGCCCAGATCGGGCATCGAATCGCTCATCGGATGCGCCATCTCCTGGTTCCACGCCTCGATCGCCGTCTGCAGGCAGTCCTTGGCCATCGGATCGTTCCAGCCCTTCAACACGTCGGCGGCTGCGGCCAGTGCTGCAATCGCATTCCACTGGAAGAACGGATTGTTGGTCGTAAAGATCCACCGGTCATCGGGTTTGCCCGAGTAGTCGCCTTTCACCTCATTCGGCCCCAGCTTCGGGTCATAGATGCGTCCGTCCGTCTTCGACGCGCCATCGCCCAACTGCGTATACTGCCGCAGATCCGGCTCATGCGTGCCACGAATCGCGTGGCCGATATTGTGGAACTGCGCCAGAATCAGCATCGCGCCATGCTGCACCTGCTCGACTGCGTCCGGCACTCCATCCGGACGGTGCATCTCCACCGATCGAGCCGCCTCATCCACCGTCAGCTCGTCATACTTCAGGTCAAACTCCCGATAAGCCAGCGCCAGGCTCTCGATCACGCTCAGTTGCGCCGGTTCCTCCAGGTCAAAGTCTCCAGCGTCGTACCATCCCCCGACGTTCATCCCCGGAATATGATCTCCGCCCTTGTACTTGCCGTCGGTCGCCGTCGCCTGATACCAGTTGTCGAACTGCTCGCCCACCACAGGCGCCATGATTCCGTCATCCAGGTGCGAGGCGCCGTGCCACATCCGATAGCCTTCTCGCACCGCAACGTGGTCCATCTGCTCCGCCAGATGGTGATCCAGGCTGTCCTGCCAGATGTGCGCATACGCATCGGCTGCAATCGGAAATGGTGCTGTTCGCTGGTTCCCGTAGGCAATCTCATATAGACCCGGCTGGCGAACTGAAGAGAAGTCAAACTTGGCATACACATAGCGCAGCCACGGTTGTGACGGAGTGATCGGACCGGAAAAAACCGGCTTGTACGACCCATCCTCCATCAGTCGCAGCACGCTCGCCGTCTTCGGCCCCACATACTTCGGGTCCATCTCGATCACAGCCACTTTGGCAAACTCCGGGGCATACCCAACCTGGCTATGCGCAATCATCGGCGGTCGCGTCCAGTTTGGGATCACATGCGGATGGATGTGCCAGACAATCGCGTCCTTTGTCTTGCCTGCCGGAATCAGCGAGCGCAGCACAAACCAGCCATTCTGGGCGCGGTCGCGCCCGTCAAACAACATCAGGTCCGCTGTCTCGGAGGATACCTTCACCCGCGCCAGCGCATCGTCCACACCCAGCGTAATCGTCTGTCCCTGCGCAAACGGCAGCGGTTGCGTATATCCCTTGGCCTTGTCCCAGTCTTCCAGGTAATAGGCCTTCTTCGGCTCGTCGGCCAGCGGCATCACCTTGATCATCGGGTCATCCGGTGTTCGCGGAAAGATTCCCGCCTTGCTCCCATCCACCAGATACGCCTTGCCCATATAGATGGAGGGTAGAAACTCCAGATTGAACCCGGCCCGGCCTACCAGCTTCTCCGCCAGCGGTTTGTCCAGATTCACGCTCACTCTCACCCCGCCCGGCTCAGCCGTCACGTCCACCGTGTAGCTCAGGCCAAAGGTCGGAAACGCCAGGTCAGCCGAGAGTCGGTCGTGCGCTGCATCCGCATGACGGCTCTTCAGCGTCGCCACCAGATCCCACTGCTCCGGCGTCGGCATCAGCCGCACATCTCCATTGGTGGCGATGCGCTGGTCGTGCAGAATCATCTCCATCGCGGCATTCTTCTGGTCCACAAAGACAGGGTTATAGGTGCTGTCGTAGAGCATCACATCAAAGCCCTGCGTCGCAAGGTAGTCGTTCTTGACCACCTTCATCTGCACCTGGGCGTTCATCGCTGCCGACCCGGCAGAGGCCGCCACCAGAAATCCACAACCCCACAAAACCACAGAAGAAAATCGATTCATCATGGATGCGCTGTCCTCACAGGTCACCCAGCATACCCCACCCGCATCCCACTTGCCAAGTTTCGATTGCCTCCTCAAGCCGACAACCGGGAAGCGATGGTCGACACGTGTGGCCGATTCTGTCCATCGCCGGACGAAGAACTTACGTTGTATGGTTCCCGAGTGGGTGCTATTTGAAGTGCGGTCTTCCCCATCCTGGAAACAAGTAAGGAGTCACTTGAAACTGTGAAGTTGCAATAGGTTGTTGTCCATCTGACCGAGAACGGAGAAGCTGATTGTGTCGAGCAATCTGTTTTCTCTGGAGGTCAGATGGACTATCACCATCATGCCCGTTTGACGGTTCACGGTCG
>JAJZHE010000127.1 GCA_021804655.1 Acidobacteriota bacterium | reverse complement strand
GGCCATGGCAAAGGCAATCCATCGAAGTCCGATTTTCATACTTTTCTCCATCGGAAAATCACTTCTGCGGGGAAGACTTCTCGTTGAAAACTTCTCTGGCAACGGCCACAGCGTTCACGGCGTTCGGCCACCCGGTGTAGAAGGCCAGTTGCGTAATCACCTCGACGATTTCGTCCTGAGTCACGCCGTTTTTCAGGGCAAGCCGAATGTGAGACCGCAACTGTTCCGGCCGATTCATCGCAATCAGTGCAGCCACCGTAATCAGACTGCGATCCCGCTTTGCAAGCTCAGGCCGTTCCCAGACATCGCCAAAGAGCACGTTGTCCGTCAACTCAGCCAATTTTGGGTCGATGTCGCCCATGAGTTTCTGGGCTGCGGAGGGTTCCTGGGGCATGGGTGTGACTCCTTGCGTTGAGGATGGCGGGCTGGCATACTGCGCGTCGCTCACCTTTTCCATCCATTCCACTGTTTTGCCGTCGAGCTGTTCCACGATGGCGATGTGCGTCATCGAACTGTTCGGCGCGGCCCCGTGCCAGTGCTTCTGACCGGGCGGAATCCAGACCACGTCTCCCGGATGAATTTCCTCGACCGGATCGCCCCAGCGCTGCACCAGGCCCGTGCCCGCCGTCACAATCAGGATCTGGCCCAGAGGGTGCGTGTGCCACGCGGTGCGCGCGCCGGGATCGAACGTGACGATGGCGCCGGACGCACGCGCCGGAGCAACTGCATGGAACAGCGGCTCGACGCGCACGGTGCCAGTGAAGTGCTCGGCTGGCGCCTGCCGCAATGGCTGCGAACCACTCCGCATGATTTTGATCGCGCCCGGATCGCTGGGAGTCTGGCTCTGCAAACCGGACGGAAGAACGCAGAGCGAAATCACAAGCATTACGAAGCCCCTCATGGTATCCCTTCGTGTTCCCACGCCCCAAAAATGCCCTCAGAGTCCGGTCATCTTCAACATCGGCTCCGGCAGGCGTGCGCCTTCGAGCTTCAGGCTGGAAGCGCCTTCGTCGATCTGCGCCATATCACCTGCGTCCAGTTCAATCTTCACCGCGCCCAGGTTTTCTTCCAGACGGTGCAGCTTGGTCGTTCCGGGAATGGGCACGATCCACGGCCTCTGCGCCAGCAGCCAGGCCAGCGCAACCTGCGCCGGAGTTGCGCCTTTGCGTTCCGCCACAGACTTCACCAATCCAACCAGCGCCATATTGGCCTTGCGCGCCTCGGGCGAAAAACGCGGCACAATGTTCCGGAAGTCTGTGGGATCAAACTGCGTATTTTCGTCGATCTTGCCGGTCAGAAATCCTGCTCCAAGCGGGCTGAAGGGCACGAAGCCGATGCCCATCTCTTCGAGAGCGGGCAACAGCTCGGCCTCCGGACCGCGCCAGAAGAGCGAGTACTCGCTTTGCACGGCGGCAACCGGCTGGACGGCGTGTGCGCGGCGGATGGTCTGGACCGCGGCCTCCGACATGCCAAAGTGCCGGACCTTGCCCTCGGCGATCAACTCTTTGACCGCTCCGGCCACCTCCTCGATCGGCACGGCGGGATCGACGCGATGCTGATAGAAAAGATCGATGGCGTCGGTTCTGAGGCGCTTGAGCGAGGCTTCGGCCACGGCTTTGACGTGCTCCGGGCGGCTGTTGGTGCCGGAACCTCGTTTGCCGGTGACCGGATCGATGTCAAAGCCAAATTTGGTGGCGATCGTCACCTGGCTGCGGATGGGCTGGAGAGCTTCACCAACCAGCTCTTCGTTGGCGAAGGGACCGTAGGCTTCGGCTGTGTCAAAGTGGGTGACACCGAGGTCGAAGGCACGGCGAAGCAGACGGATCATCTCGTCCTTGTCGGCTGCCGGGCCATAGCCGACACTCATGCTCATGCAGCCCAGGCCCAGTGCCGATACCTCAAGTCCATTCTTCCCCAGTGTTCGTTTCTGCATTATTTTTGCTTCTCCTGTTTTTCGGTTTTTACTTATGCGAATGAAAATCCGCTGTGTTTGATCGGCAGAGTCCGAATGCGCTTTCCCGTCGCGGCAAAGACCGCATTGGTAACCGCGGGAATCGCCGGCGGCAGCATCGGCTCGCCCAGACCGGTGGGCGCAAACTCTGTCTTGCGGAAGCGGACTTCGATCTTGGGCGACTGTCGCATCCGCATCAATGGCTGCTCATCGAAGTTCTCCTGCACGACCGAGCCACCGGTGAAGGTAATCTCCTGCTCCATCTGGGTCAATCCTTCGACAATGCCGCCGAAAGCCAGATTCTCGGCTGCGCGTGGATTGATCACATGACTGCCCACATCGCCTGCTGCCCATATCTGGTGAACGGTAATGCGATTCTGCGCGTCCACGCTGACCTCGGCCACTTCGGCAAAGTAACTCAGATGGCAGAAAAATGCCGCGATACCCATGCCGCGCCCACTCTGTTTTGTGCGTGTGCGCCAGTTCGACATCTCCGCAACCATCTCCAGCACGCCGCGCAACCGCTCCGGATTCAAACTGGAGGGACGATCGGGTTGCACTTCAAAACCCGGAGCCGCTTTCTGCGCAAGCAACTCTAGCTGAAGCTCCAGCGGATCGCGCCCCGAAGCCGCGGCAAGCTCATCCAGAAACGATTGCAGAATGAAGACCCGTCCGTTCACCCCCGGCGCGCGCAGCGGCCCGGTACGGCTGCGAAATGGACTGGCGATCGTCATTCCCAGCTCGTAGGCGGGAATATACCCGGCGGGAAAATCATGCGCATCGATGTCGCCGGAGACGATGGTGCGCTTGCCTTCGCCAAAGGTGACGAAGTGCTCGTGCCAGGCCACCACATGACCTGCTGCATCCAGCCCTGCCTTCAGCGCGATGGTCGCCGCTGGCCGATAGCTGTCGTGCGCCATGTCGTCTTCGCGCGACCAGGTGACTTTGACCGGCTTGCCCATCTGCTTGCTCAGCCAGACCGCTTCCATATCCGCGTCATTCACAAAGCGGCGGCCAAACGATCCACCGGCGCGCACGATGTGGGCCGTCACCGCTGCCTCCGGGATGCCAGTCATCTGTGCCGCCAGGCGGCGCAGCGTGGCGGGGTCCTGCGTCGTGCTCCATATCTCCAGCTTGCCCGGCTGGAAGGATGCCGTGGAACCCTGCGGCTCCAGCGTGTTGTGCGGCAGAAAAGGAACCGCGTACGTGGCCTCCAGAACCTTCGCCGCGCCTTGCAGCGAAGCATTCACATCCCCGTATTGACGGACCACCTGCCCAAAAGGCTGCTGGAGAGCCTGTGCAGCCTGTTGCGCAAACGTTGTCGAGCTTTGAAACGTGCCTGAACCGAAATCCCATTCAACCCTCAGGCTCGCTCGCGCGCTCTGCGCCTGCCACCAGGTATCGGCCAGAATCGCAACCGCCGGTTCAATCCCCGGGTTCAGAGGCAGGATCGGATCGCTGGTCAGTGTTCCCTCCACCACCATCACCTTCCGCACACCCGGCATCTTTGCAATCTCTTCCGTATTCGCCGTCTTGACCTTGCCCCCGAAGACGGGACACTTCTGCAGGACGGCATGCAGCATCCCCGGCAGTTCAACGTCGATGCCAAAGATGGGTTCTCCCCGCACAATCGCTGCGGTATCCACGCCCCTCTGCGAATTGCCGATGATCGTGTACTCTGCCGGATTCTTCAGCTTCACCGTGTCGAGCGCAGGCGGAGCAACCGCGGCAGCCTTCGGGGCCAGCTCGCCGTAGCCTGCGGAACGGCCCGAGGCAGAGTGCAGGACATGGCCCGCTTTGGTTGTGCACTCCGAAGCAGGAACACCCCACGTTGTTGCCGCCGCCGAAACAAGCATCTGCCGCCAGGCTGCTCCAACGCGGCGCAGCGGATCCCAGTTCACCGGGGTCGCCGTGCTGCCGCCCAGGAACTGAAAGCCGTAGAGCTTGTCGTTGACACCCGCCTGCTCCACACGGACATCCTTCCAGTCCACGTCCATCTCTTCGGCAATCAGCATGGGCAGATGCGTCTTCGCGCCCTGGCCTGCCTCCGGATTCTTGGCCATGATCGTGACTTTCCCGTCCGGCGCAATGCGAACAAAGGCAAGGGGCGCGACCGTGTTGAAACGACGTGGCGGCTGGCCAAACGCATCCGGGCTGCCATAGAAGCCCAGAACGAAGGCTCCACCAGCCGTGGCCGTCATCTTCAGAAACGAGCGGCGGTCAAGATTCATCGCGCACCCCCTTTGGCAGCCAGCAACCCGGCTGCATGGTGAATCGCCTCGCGTATCCGCGGATACGTTCCGCAGCGGCAAAGATTGCCGTTCATCGCCGCAAAAATCTCCGCGTCCGTCGGATTCGGATGATTCGCAAGCAGAGCCGCCGCGGACATGATCTGACCCGACTGGCAGTAACCACACTGGGGCACGTCGATCTCTTCCCAGGCCAGTTGCACCGGGTGCGTCTCCGTATCCGACAGGCCCTCGATCGTCGTGATCGCCCGGTTCTGCACGGAACTCACCGGCGTCTTGCAGGAGCGGACCGCGCGCCCATCCAAATGCACCGTGCAGGCTCCACAATAGGAGATGCCGCAGCCATACTTCGCGCCTTTCAGGCCCAGCTCATCCCGCAGAACCCAAAGCAGCGGGGTGTCCCCCGGCACATCGACCGTCCGAGATTGTTTGTTGACGTTCAGCGAGATTGCCATAATTTATTCCCCCTTGGCGTTTGTTGATTCAGCGCTCATCGGGCACCGAGCGCCCCTCTCGGATTCCATGCAATACCGGGATCAAAGTTCACACCTTGCAGTGTAGGAGCATGCGGCGACATTTGGCTATCCCGATCCTGCCGATTTTTTGCCTGATTCTCTTTGAGTTAAGGAAGAATGCTGGCGTCACCAGCCTGCCGCAGCTATGCTTGGAACGAAAGGACTAACTCCATGAAAGTGCCTGGCAAAGACTCCACCGCTCCTCCCGCGGCTCATTCCATACAGGACCTGCGATCCGAACTGGCCAGGAAAATTGCCTGGTTCATCGGCTCTCAAGAGCGGATGGTCACTCAGGTTCCAGGACTGACGCTGGTGCGCAGAACCGCGCCCACTGCGCCCTGCGTCGGCACGTACACGCCCAGCCTGATCGTCGTCGCACAGGGCAGCAAGCGCGTGGATCTCGGACCGACAACTTTCTTCTATGACCACTCGCGTTTTTTGCTCACCTCAATCGACCTGCCCATCGTCAGCCAGGTGGTGGAAGCCAGTGAAGCAAAGCCGCTCCTGGCCTTGTCGCTTCATCTGGAGATGCCGTTGGTGCGCGAGCTTCTTCATCGAGAAGAAATTCGTGTGCGCAAAACGCCTTCCGGCAGTCCTGCCATGGTGACCGGAGCCATCACGCTCGATCTTCTGAGCGCCTGTTGTCGGCTCGTTGACCTGCTGGCAGCTCCGCAGGACATTCCGTTCTTGAGCGCTCATCTTCAGCGCGAGATTGTCTACCGGCTTCTGTGCGGCCCCGAAGGCGCTTGCCTGCGGGCAATTGTCACTTCCAGCGATCAAAGCCATCGCACGGCAAGAGCGATTGCCTGGATCCGCGACAACTACGCAAAGGCTATGCGCGTCGAGGATCTGGCCGGAATTGCAGGCATGGGCGTATCCACGCTGCACCATCACTTCCGCCTGCTCACCCACATGAGTCCGCTTCAGTACCAGAAACAGTTGCGCTTGCAGGCCGCCCGCGGGCGCATGCTCCTCGACGGCCTCGACGCCTCCACCGTCGCCTTCGAGGTCGGTTACGAAAGCGTCAGCCAGTTCAATCGCGAATACAGCCGCTTCTTCGGTCAGCCGCCCATGCGCGACATCAAAGGAATGCGCCAGGGGAGTGCCATCGAGATGAATATGAGCATCGTCTGAGGTCGCATTGATTTGTACCATCGCTCGCTCTGCCAGTTTTTCGTCTCTTTACTGCATGGGAACCTTTGCCGCAGCCGCCTGCCGTTTGCTCGTTCCATCCCGCGCAGCCGTTTTACAGTCAAAAGAGGGGTGACAAACCTCTCCGGAACAGGCTGTGCGAGTGTTCAACCACAATTCGCGGCAACAAGGAATCTGGCTGAGCGCAGGCTTCGCACTGCTGCTCGCTGCCACCGCACAGGCGCGCGTCGGACGGCTCACGCCAAGCGAAGCCACCTATGCCGCAGCAACGAATCTACGCACAACGCTTGAAGCGAAACCCGTCGGCGAGCGAAGCGCGGCGGAATACAAACAGGCGCTCGACACCTTTCGCGCCGTCTATCACCGCTGGCCCACGGCGGGCAAAGCTCCCGCAGCCGTCGAAGCCGTCGCCGAACTGCTTGCCGAGCAGGGTCGAGCACCCGGCTCAGCGCGCCAGAAGCAGCACGATCTGGAGTCCGCGCGCGGACAGTTCGAGTTTCTGCTCCAGCAGTATCCCAAAAGCCCCGAAGTCGCCGAAGCCCTGCTGAACGAAGGCGAACTCTGCGCCAACGATCTGCAGGATGCTGCCTGCGCGCAAGACAAACTGCACGCCGTCATCCGGCGATTTCCCGATAGTTCTTACTCCGAGCAGGCAACTCTGGACCTGAAACCGCCGCAGACGCTGCGAACCGTGAGCACCCCTGCACCAGGCTTGAAGCCGAGCTTGAAACCGGCCCTGAAACCGGCCCTGACGCAAGCCATCGCGTCACCCGTTCCGGCAAAGCTCACTCCGAGGAAGCCAGCGCTCGTCGCAGCCGATGCGCCGTTGAAGAGTCTCCACGGCGGCGCGGCCAGCGGAAAAACCGTCCAGATCACCGGCATCCGGCACTGGTCCAATCCCGTTTCCACGCGCATCGCCATCGACCTCAGCGGTGAAGTGGAGTATGAGGCGGCACGCGTCGCCCATCCGGACCGCATCTTCTTTGACCTGCACGGAGCAACGCTGGCGCGCGGACTGAATGGCCGCGAAGTCCAGGTCATTGACGATGGCTATCTGAAGCGGATCCGCGCCGCGCAATACAAGCCGGACGTCACCCGCGTGGTGCTCGACGTGACCGATGTCAGCGATTACTCCGCCTTTCTGCTGCCCAATCCCTGGCGGCTGATTCTGGATATCCATGGCGGACACTCAACGGCAGCAGCACAAGCCGCCGACTCCGCGCAGAACACGCCAAAAATAGCGCCAACACAAGCGGAAACCGTGCAAAAAACCATGGCTGACGTGGCCGCGCTGAGCAGCGCACCCACGCGCGTCGAGGCAACCTCCGGGCCAACCAGCGCACCCATGGCGGCAACCGTCGCCAGCCCTCCGTCGGCCGTCAAGCGACGCCGACTCAATGCGCATCCCACCGAAACCGCAACAGCAGCACAAGCCGCCCAGCCCACCGCCGACGGCGAGCGTTCGCTGGTGCGCGCGCTGGGCCTCAAGGTCAACCGCATCGTCATCGACGCCGGCCATGGCGGACACGACTCCGGCACACTCGGTCCCGGCGGCATCGAAGAAAAGGACGTCGTCCTCGACGTGGCGCTGCGCACCGGCAAGCTGCTGGAAAAACGCATCGGCGCAAAGGTCATCTACACTCGCGACGACGACACCTTTGTGCCTCTGGAGACGCGCACCGCGATCGCCAACAAAGCCCAGGCCGACCTGTTCCTATCCATCCATGCCAACTCCAGCCCTGCGCCGGAGGCACGCGGCGTCGAGGCCTATTACCTCAACTTCACCAGCGACCCGCAGGCGCTCGAAGTCGCCGCACGCGAGAATGCCGTCTCCGACGCCGGTGTCCATCAGCTCTCCGATCTCGTGCGCAAGATCGCCCTGAAGGACAAGATCGACGAGTCCCGCGAGTTTGCCACAGACGTGGACGAGTCGCTCTATCAGGGGCTGGGCGACGGTGCCGTGGACTTCAAGGATCGCGGCGTGAAAAAGGCTCCGTTTGTTGTGCTGATCGGCGCGCAGATGCCTTCAGTGCTGGCGGAGATCAGCTTTCTCACCAACCCGGACGATGCCCGCCTGCTGCGACAGGCCGCATGGCGGCAAAGGATCGCCGAAAGCCTGGCCGCCGGCGTGGAGCGCTATCTGGACGGCCTGAGCCGTACGGGACCGGGCAATGCCAGACCCGGCAATACCAGACCCATCATGGTGGCCCGCCGCGACAACGAGCAGGCCCAATGAAACCTCGCCCGACAAGCCGCAGCCTGACAAGACGCAGCCTGACACAACGCCCGCAGCACACATCCAGGAGCCAACGATGCGCGTTGTGCTGACCAATATCGGCACCATGGGCGATGTCCATCCCCTCATCGCGCTGGCCCTGGAGTTGCAGCGCCGCGGCCATGAAACCGTTCTGGCTGTGCCCGAGGTCTTT
>JAJZHE010000126.1 GCA_021804655.1 Acidobacteriota bacterium | reverse complement strand
CACTCTGGCCGCTGGCTCTGCCTCAGAGTGTTCATGCTCTTGCAGGGTTGAGCGCGCAGCAGACTGCGGTGCTGGCGCTGTGGACGCTGGGCGTGGAGTTGCCCGCGCTCGCCTTGCTCTGGTGGCTGCTGGCGCGGATGCGCGCGACACAGGCAGCGCTGCGCTTTGTGCTGGCTCCTGTGCTGGCGGCGCTGGCCGCAAGAGCAATGACGGGAGCATCTGCCAATCTCGCGGAGTGGGCCGGTGCGGCAGCCGTGATGGCAGGCGCGGCATGGATGCTGCTGCCCGCGCCGAAGACGGATGCGACAACTTCGCTTTTCACTTGACGCTTTTCTCTTCTCTGCCGCGCGGGTTCCTTTACACTGGGGCTACTTCACGAGGTTTCCATGCGTCTGCCTTCTGTTCTTTCGCTTGCCGCTCTTGCTGCATCGCTGCTGCCATGTTCTGTCGCTCACGCAGAGTCCGCGGCGCGCGCTGACCTGCACACGCTGCGCACGGAACGCGCCTTTGACGCAGCGCGCAAGCAGGGCGAACCGGCGCTGCACGCGTTCCTGTCGCAGATGCCCAAGGGAGCGGACCTGCATGTGCACCTGAGCGGAGCCGTCTATGCCGAAAGCTGGATACGCGCAGCGGGCGAAGATGGACTCTGCATCGACACCATAGCGCTGCGGTTTGCGAAGCCGTCGTCGGGCGCGACCTGCGCCGCGGACCAGGTGGCTGCGGCGAAGATGTTGGCGACCATGCAGCAGCCGGCCAGCCAGGCGCTCTATGACAAACTCATCGATGCGTTTTCCATGCGCAGCTTCGTCGCCAGCTCCGGCTGGAGCGGACACGACCAGTTCTTCGCCACCTTCAGCCGCTTCAGCGGCACCAACAAGAGCCACGCCGGTGAGTGGATCGACGAGGTAGCCCGGCGCGCCGCTGCTCAGAACGAGCAATATCTGGAGCTGATGGACACGCCCGGCTTTGCCCATGCGGCCACGCTGGCGGCGAAGATCGGCTGGGATGCGAACCTGCCCGCGCTGCGTCAGCGGCTGATCGACGGAGGCTTGTTCGATGAGGTGGAGCCGGCGCGGGTGGCCGCGCAAACCGCGCTGAAGAGCCGGGAACAGATGGAACACTGCCACACGGATCGAGCCGCGTCGGCCTGCGCCGTGACCGTGCGATTCCTCTATCAGATTCTGCGCAACAATCCGCCGGAGCAGGTCTTTGCTCAGACGCTGCTGGGCTTTGAGACGATCGCGCATGACGCAGATTTCGTGGGCATCAATTTTGTGCAGCCCGAGGACGCGTATCTTTCCATGCGCGATTACACACGCCAGATGCAGATGCTCGACTACCTCCATCGGCTCTACCCGCACGTCCACATCAGCCTCCACGCCGGGGAACTGGCCTCCGGCCTCGTGCCGCCCGAGGGACTGCGCTTTCACATCCGCCAGGCCGTCGAAATTGCTCACGCCGAGCGCATCGGCCATGGTGTGGATGTGATGGACGAGGACCATGCGCAGGAGCTGCTCAAAGAGATCGCTACGCGCCATGTGATGGTGGAGATCAACCTGACCTCGAACGACGTGATTCTGGGCGTGAAGGGTGCCGATCATCCGCTGCCGCAGTATCGACGCGCCGGAGTTCCAGCCGCACTTTCCACCGACGATGAGGGCGTCAGCCGCATCGATCTGACGCATGAGTACGTACGCGCAGCCGAGGAGTTTTCGCTCAGCTATGCCGACCTGAAACAGATGGCGCGGACCAGCCTGGAGCATGCGTTTCTGCCCGGCGCTTCGCTGTGGGAGCGCGAGGACAGCTTCAACGCTTCGGTGGCTGCCTGCGGGCATCAGCCGCTGGGCGGGGACAAGCCCTCAGCGGCCTGCCAAAAGTATCTGGACGAAAACCCGAAAGCCGCGCAGCAGTGGGAGCTGGAGCATCGCTTCCGCAGCTTTGAGGCGCAATGGTGATTCCACACACACAGGAGACCGGGATGCGACGATTGGCCGCGTGCACACTCATCGCCGCCTGCGGATTCAGCGCAGCGGCACAGGTTCCGAACTATCGGCAGGAGCAGCCGGTGCGTGCCGCGCACGGCATGGTGGTGAGCGTGCATCATCTGGCCTCGGACGCCGGGCTGGAGACGCTGAAGGCAGGCGGAAACGCCGTCGATGCCGCCGTGGCAACGGGCTTCGCGCTGGCCGTCGTTCATCCGGTCGCGGGCAACCTCGGCGGCGGCGGATTCATGCTGCTACGCCTGCACGACGGCCACACGACATTCATCGATTATCGCGAGCAGGCGCCCATCGCCGCCTCGGCCAACATGTATCTGGACGCCCAGGGCAACGTGCTTGCGCCGACCGATCCGCGCGGCAGCATCGTGGGCTATCGCGCCGTGGCCACTCCGGGGTCGGTGGCGGGACTGCTCTATGCCGAGCGCAAGTATGGGAAGCTGGGTCTGGCGCGCGTGATGGCGCCGGCGATCCGGCTGGCCAGCGATGGATTCACGCTGACGGCGGAAGAAGCCGCGGCGATGCACGATTCCGATCTCGCGCGCTATGCGGACTCGAAACGCATCTTCCAGCGCAATGGCGATTTCTACAAGACGGGCGAGCGTTTTCGCCAGCCCGAGCTGGCCGCAACGCTGCGGCGCATTGCCGCAAAGCCGGATGATTTTTATCACGGAAAGATGGCCGCGCAGATTGCAGACGCAATTCAGAAAGGCGGCGGACTGGTGACGCGTGAAGACCTCGCGCGCTATCAGGTCGTCGAGCGCCAGCCTCTCGTCGGCCACTATCACCAGTACACGGTGCTGAGCGCGCCGCCGCCCAGTTCCGGCGGAGTCGTGCTCATCAGCGCGCTCAATATCCTGGACGGATTTCACCTGAATACGATGGGCGACCGTTCCACACAGTGGATGCACCTCATCACAGAAGCCTATCGCCGCGCCTACATGGATCGCAGCGACTATCTCGGCGACCCCGACTACAACGCGCTTCCCGTCGCCGCGCTCACCTCGCCCGCCTATGACGCAGCCTGGCGCGAGAGCATCACGGATCGCGCCACGCCCTCCGCCGACCTGAAGCGCCCGGCTGGATTTCTGCCGCCGCCGCCGGCAACCGCCGGCCAGCGCACCGAGTCTCCGGATACGACACACTATTCGGTGGTCGATGAGGCAGGCAACGCGGTCTCGGTGACGACGACGTTGAACAACGCCTGGGGTTCCGATGTCACCGTGGGGCCGCTTGGATTTCTGCTGAACGACGAGATGGACGACTTCGCCTCCAAGATGGGCGTGCCCAATATGTTCGGCCTCATTCAAGGCCCGGCCAACGCGATTGCGCCGCGCAAGCGCCCGCTCTCGTCCATGACGCCGACGATTGTGACCCAGGGCGACAAGCTCCGTTATGTCCTCGGCTCGCCCGGCGGCGGACGCATCATCACCACTGTCGCCAACATTTTTCTCTCCGCCGCGGAGGGTGGGCTGAACATTCAGCAGGCGGTGGACGCGCCGCGCTTCCATCACCAATATCTGCCGGACAGGCTCTATCTGGAACCGGGCTTCCCCGCCGCGACCGAGCAGGCGCTCACCGCGCTCGGCTACACCCTCAGCATCTCGCAGCATACGTGGTCGGACGGCGAATGCATCGCCATCGATCCGAAGACCGGCGACAAACTCGGCGGCCAGGATCATCGCCACAACTTTGGCAAAGCCGCCGGATACTGATCGCACGCGCGAACGTTGATTCGGATACTATGCTGATATGATTTCGCCACACTTGCTTCCACGCCTTCCTGGATTCCTCGAATCGCTGGTCCGCGACCAGAATCCGTGGTGGCGGAACGAGCGGCAGGCAAATCTTGCGCAAGGCAAACGCTGGCTGTTCGCAACGGTGAAACGCAGTCTGGTAGAGGGACTTTCGCCGATCACGGTTCTGCGTGGCCCAAGACAGGTGGGCAAGTCAACGCTGCAGAACCAGGTCATCGATGAGTTGATTGCGGATGGCATTTCGCCCAAGCGGATTCTGCGCGTGCAGTTTGACGATCTGCGCGATATACGCGATCTTCATGAGCCAATTCTGGAGATTGCACATTGGTATGCGCAGACCGTTCTGGGCCAGACGCTGAATGTGGCGCTGCTGGAAGATTCACCGATTTATTTCTTCTTCGATGAGGTCCAGAACCTCCGCGACTGGGCGGTGCAGTCAAAACATCTGGTGGATATCCACAAGGGTTTGCGCGTGCTGCTGACAGGCAGTTCCGCCTTGCGCATCGAAGCGGGGCGGGACAGTCTGGCCGGACGCATCACGATGCTGGAGATGGGACCGCTGCTGCTGCGAGAGATCATGCAGTGGAGATTGAAAGAGGATGTTACTCCGTTGCTGACAAATGGTCCCACACCGTTGAAGCAGATCGCTTTCTGGCAGGCTCTGCGGCAACAAGGCATCGACGAGGTGGAGAAGCGACAACGCGCGTTTCAGATGTTTTCCGAGCGAGGCTCCTATCCTCTGGCGCAGTCAAATCCGTCGGCAACATGGGAAGAGATTGCTGATCAACTGAACGAGACGGTCGTCCGTCGCGCGATTCAGCACGATCTGCGCGTGGGCGAGCGCGGGATGCGTCGCGATGAAGGTTTGCTGGAAAGCGTCTTTCGCATGGCATGCCGCTATTCCGGGCAAGCGCCAAATCTGAAGCTTTTTGTCGAAGAACTCAACGAAACGATGCAGGCCGGCATCGGCGCGCAGCGGGTGAGGAAGTATATCGAGTTTCTGGATGCGACGATGCTGATCCGCACCATTGAGCCGCTGGAGCTGCGGCTGAAAAAGCGCAAAGGAGCGGCCAAGTTCTGCTTGTGTGACCACGCGCTGCGCGCTGCGTGGATGCAGGAGGTCGTTCCGTTGACACCTGATGCGCTGGCCCAGCAGCCAGCGCTCTCAGATTTAGCTGGGCGCATCGCCGAAAGCGTGGCAGGATACTTCTTTCGATCCATCATTAACCTCAATGTCGCGCACTTTCCAGCGCGTCCGGGCGAGCCTGAGGTGGATTTTGTGCTCACCCTGGGAGACCAGCGCATTCCGGTTGAGATCAAATACCGCAGACGAATCGACAGCAGCGATCAGAATGGACTGCTCTCGTTCCTCGACAAGATTCATTACAACGCACCGTTTGGCGTGCTGATAACGCTTCTGGATGAAGCACCGACTACGGATCCGCGCATTGTTTCGATTCCACTTTCCACGCTGCTCATGGCTCGATAACTCGATGCGCCGTGCCTGACCGCTCATTCCGTCGATTCCAGCATCTCCGCAATCGTCGCGCGTATCCGCTCCGTCAGCGCATCCACCTCGCGCACCGTCATTCCCGCCGTCGCGATCGGCGCGCCCACCCTCATCCGCAGCGGCGTCGGCCAATAGTGCCGCGTATGCATCGGCAGCAGCTCATGGATGCCGCTGAGGGCGATGGGAACGATGGGAACCTGCGCGCGAATCGCCAGATAGGCCGCGCCGTTTTCAAACTTCTGCAAGCGGCCATCCGGCGTCCGTCCACCCTCCGGAAACACAAAGACCGACATGCCTTCGCGCAGCGCCCTCACGCCACCGCTCAGCGAAGAAAGTGCGGCACGCGCACTCGAAACATCGACGGGAATCTGACCGGAGCGGTTCAGATACCACCCAATAAACGGCAGCTTCCACAGCTCTTTCTTCGCCAGAATCCGGAACTGTCCCGGGATCGTCGAAAACAAAACCGGCGTGTCCATGTACGACGTGTGATTGCAGGCAAAGACCACCGGCCCGTCCGTGCGCAGATGCTCACGGCCCATCACCGTCAGCGGCGACCACGCGCTCCACAGCGAGACCCGCGCCCACAGCCGCGCAATCCGATGCTGCACGCGTCCCGTGCGATTCCACAGCGAAGCCGTCAGCGCCATCGAGCCGAAGATCGCCGTGGCCAGCCCCAGCACCGGCGCCTGCAACAGATTGCTGCGCAGGCGCATCCATGCAGGCAAAGGCTGCGGGCGGCCTTGCGGAAGATTTTGTTGTGAGGTGGCCGTCACCGCGCGGCAGACCTCAGCAGCGAACGCGCTTCCCCCACCAGATAGACAGATCCGCTGACGACGATGCGTCCGTGGCTGCCGGCTGCGGCGCGCGCGCAATCCAGCGCATCGGCGACGCTGCTGGCCTCTTCGACGACCGCTCCGGTGGCTGCCGCCGCTGCCAGCAGGTCGTCCATGGCCACAGCGCGCGGCGAGCGCACCGGAGCCAGCACCACGCAGTCAAAAAGCGGAAACAGAATCTGCGCCAGTTCCGCGACCGGCTTGTCGCGCAGGCAGCCGAAGACCAGCACGCGTGGGCTGCGCGGATGGCTTTCGTCAAGAGCATGAACGGCCGCGCGCAGCGCCCAGGCGCCGGCCGGATTGTGCGCCACGTCGAGCAGGATCTCGGGCGCGCCGGGCATGGTCTCCAGCCTGCCGGGCCAGACGGTGGAGCGAATGCCGGCTTCGATGGCAGCGGGCGAAATCGCAAAACCCTGTTGCAAATCCTGATGCTCAGCCAGCTCCACAGCCGCGGCAATGGCCAGCGCGATATTGCGCTGCTGGTGCGCGCCATGCAGCGGAGAATCCACCGCGATCTCGCAGCCCATCACGTCCAGCCGATACCCATCCGCGCTGCCGCGCGCGGGCATATAGGCGGCCGCGTTGACGCCGCGCACGTTCAGGCGAACGGCCACTTCGCCCAGCGCCTGGTTGGCCTCAGGATGCTGCGGCAACGTGACCATGACGCCGCCTTCGCGCAGGATGCCGGCCTTCTCGCGCGCAATGGCGCCAATCGTCTCTCCCAGCCACTCCTGGTGGTCCAGCGCAATGTCGGTGATGACGCTGACAAGCGGCTGGACGATGTTGGTCGCGTCCAGCCGACCGCCCATGCCCACCTCCAGCACAGCCAGCTCCACCCGCGCCTCGGCAAAGAAGCAAAAGGCCAGAGCCGTCATCAGCTCGAAGTAGCTGGGCATGCCGCGCAGCGCTCCGTCCAGCACCAGCCTCTGCGCCGCGTCGTGCACGCGGCAGAAATGGCGCGCAAAGGCCTCGTCGCCAATCTCCCTCAGGCCATCCTCCGCGCTGATGCGCACGCGTTCGTTCACGCGCTCCAGATGCGGCGAGGTATAAAGACCCACGCGCAGCCCGGCGGCCTGCGCAATCGCTGCCAGCGTCGCCGCTGTGGAGCCTTTGCCATTCGTTCCGGCGATCAGCACGGCGGGAAATCTGCGCTGCGGATCGCCCAGCGCCGCGCACAGCAGGCCAATCTCGGCCAGCGTGAACTTGCGCCTTTCGCCCGTCGGCAAGGTGTGCAGCTCCGGCACCAGAGCGCTCAGGTGAGCCACGGCTTCGGTATAGGTCATCGGGGACATTCCTGAACCATTTTACGTTGGCGCAGGGTGCGCAGGTATCCTTGTCTGGTATGGCGTCGGAGTTTGCATCGGAGTTTGCATCGCAGTCAGGCGGAGCTTCAGGTTTCCACTCTCAGGCTCGGCAGCTTGTGCTGGCCTCGGCCAGTCCGCGGCGGCGCGAACTGCTGGCGCAGGCCGGCTTCCGCTTCCGTGTGGAGGCGGCCGATATTCCCGAAGAACCGCTGCCCGGCGAAGACCCCATCGCATACGTCACGCGGCTGGCGCGCGAAAAAGCCGAGGCCATCGCAACGCGCATCGCCGAGCCGATGACCGTGATACTCGGCGCGGATACAACCGTAGTGATCGATGGCGCGATTCTGGGCAAACCCGAAGACGCTGCCGATGCGGCGCGCATGCTGCGCCTGCTCTCCGGACGCACGCATCAGGTCATCACCGGCGTAGCTGTGCTCACTGGCAAAGGAGCAGATGAACAAACGCTCGTCGCCGCCGAGATCACAGCCGTCCAGTTCCAGTCGCTTTCCGCCGAAGAGATGGACGCCTACGTGGCCACCGGCGAGCCGATGGACAAGGCAGGCGCGTATGCGATTCAGGGCCGCGCCGCGCGCTGGATTCCGCGCATCCAGGGCTGCTATTTCAACGTCGTGGGACTGCCGCTGGCGCTGGTCGCCAGCCTGCTGGCCGCGTTGCCGCCCACCGAGTGAGAGCGCGTTTCATATATACCGCGGTGGCTTCGTAGCGGTTCATCAGCCCCGCTTTGATCGCGGGTCTGATACGGGCGGCTTCAAGCTTTCGTTGATGGATGAAACACGCTTGAGGCCACCTCAACCGACCGCCTACAGCAGCCGCGCGGCGTCCTTGGCAAAATACGTCACGATAAAGTCCGCGCCCGCGCGTCGCAGCCCGATCAGGCTCTCCATCATGGCGCGTTCCGGCTCCAGCCATCCACGCGCAAAGGCTGCCTG
>JAJZHE010000125.1 GCA_021804655.1 Acidobacteriota bacterium | reverse complement strand
AGGAGCGCATCTACTCCTTCCGCGACGGAGCCGGACAATGGGATCCCAAAAACCAGCGCCCCGAGCTGTGGAACCTCTACAACGCCCGCATTCATCCCGGCGAAAGCATCCGCGTCTTCCCGCTCTCCAACTGGACCGAGATGGACGTATGGCAATACATTCACCTGGAAAACATCCCCGTCGTCGATCTCTACTTCGCCAAAGAACGCCCCATGTACGTTCGCGGCGATGTGCTCATGCCCATCGAGCAGTCCTTCGTCGCCCTGCACGGCGAGCAGCCGCAGATGGTCAAGTGCCGCCTGCGCTCGCTCGGTTGCAGCCCCTGCACCGGGGCCATTCGCTCCGATGCCTCCACCATCCCCGACATCATCGCCGAACTGCTTTCGTTCCGATCCTCCGAACGCGCCAATCGCGTCATCGACCACGACCAGGAAGGCTCCATGGAGCTGAAAAAACGCGAAGGATACTTCTAACCCATGTCCACTACGCTGACTGAATCCACTTTCTCCCTCGATGACTTCATGGCCGCCGAACAGCGCAAGGATCTGCTGCGCTTCTCCACCGCCGGCAGCGTCGATGACGGCAAATCCACCCTCATCGGGCGACTGCTCTACGACACCCGCTCGGTCTATGAGGATCAGGTGCGCGCCATTGAAGGCAAAGGCACCACCGCGCCCGGCCAGATCGACTTCGCTCTGCTCACCGACGGCCTGCGCGCCGAGCGCGAGCAGGGCATCACCATCGACGTTGCCTACCGCTACTTCTCCACAGCGCGCCGCAAATTCATCATCGCCGACACCCCTGGCCACGAGCAGTACACCCGCAACATGGCCACCGGATCATCGACCGCCGACGCCACCATCGTCCTCATCGACGCGCGCAAAGGCGTCCTGCCCCAGTCCCGACGACACGCCTACATCGCCAGCCTGCTCGGCGTCCGTCACCTCATCGTCGCAGTCAACAAGATGGACCTCGTCGGCTACAGCGAAGAGCGTTTCCGCTCGATTCAAGCCGACTTCGCCGCGCTGCTCGACCAGATCGCCGCCGACACCGGCAATCCCGTCGAGCCGCACTTCCTGCCCGTCAGCGCGCTCCTCGGCGACAATGTCGTCCATCGCTCCTCGGCCATGCCCTGGTACACCGGCGCGTCGCTCATCGAGCTTCTGGAGTCGCTGCCCGCCACGCGCCACAACCACGCTGCACCGCTGCGTTTCGCCGTCCAGCGCGTCCTGCGTCCGGATGCTTCCTTCCGCGGATTCGCCGGCCAGATTGCCTCCGGCACCGTTCGCCTCGGCGACTCCATCACCGCTCTGCCCTCCGGACGTGCTGCGCAAGTCGCGCGCATCGTCACCTTTGACGGCGACCTCGAACAAGCCTCTGCGCCGCTCTCCGTCACGCTGGTTCTCGACCGCGAAATCGACATCAGCCGCGGCGACATCCTCGTCGCCTCCGATGCACCCGCTACCGTCTCCACAGAACTCGAAGCCTCACTCGTCTGGATGGATGCACACGATCTCGTCGCCGGTCGTCGCTATCTGCTCAAGCACGCCAGCCACACCGTACCCGCCACCGTCTCGGCCATTCAACACCGCGTCCTGCTGGAGAACGAAGCGCATCACCAGACGCTTGACCACCTGCCCGCCACGACCCTGGCGCTCAACCAGATCGGCGTCGCATCGCTTCGTCTGCTGCGGCCCATCGCCGTCGATCGTTACGCTGACCATCGCCAGACCGGCGCGTTCATCCTCATCGATCCGGCCACCAACTCCACCGTCGCCGCCGGCATGATCCGCTCCGCCGCACCCATCCCCGCCGCGCTCGCCGCGCATCTGCTCAGTGCACACTCCGGCCCCGTCTCCGCGCGCGAGCGCTTCCTGCGCTGGGGCCATCGTGGAGCCATCCTCGCGCTCAACGGACCATCGCCGATCGCCGATCGCGCCGAGCGCGCTCTCTTCCACGACGGCATGGTCACCCTTCGCCTCAACGCAGCCGACGCCGTCTCCGGCTCGCTCGCCAAGCAGGCAGCCGACGCCGGTCTCCTCGTCCTGCTCCACGCCGAAACCGACAGCGACGTTCTCTCCATCACCATCGGCGAACACGCCCTCACCCTGGCCGATGACGATGCCATCGCGCGCCGCCTGCAAACCCTGCTTGCCGACGCCGATCTGCTCCGACAGCCCGGCGTATCCGAGTACGAAATCTAACCGCAGCCTTCAGGAGCCAAGCCCATGTCCACCGAAAACGCCGCCATCCCCGCCGCTGTTCTCGCCGCGCTCACGCCGCTGCTGGAGCGCGTCCGAGCCACGCTCCGGCAGCAGCTCACGCCCGCCGCTGACGGCGTCTGCCTCACGTGCAGCTTCCAGGCGGAAGACGTCCTGCTCACCCGCCTGGCTTTGGAATATGCTCCCGACCTGCCGATTCTCTTTCTCGACACCGGCTATCACTTCGCTGAGACTTATGCCTACCGCGACCAGCTTGCTCGTGACTGGAAGCTGAACCTCATCAACCTGCTCCCCGCGCAAACCGTCGCCGAGCAGGAGCGCGAGCACGGCCTGCTCTACCAGTCCGCGCCCGACCAGTGCTGCAAGCTGCGCAAAGTCGGACCTCTCTTCGACGCGCTCGCCGACTATCGCGTCTGGTTCACCGGCCTCCGCCGCGAACAGGCGCGCAGCCGCGCCGCACTGGAGGAATCCGCACCCTTCGCACTGCCCGGCGGCAAGACCGTCCTGAAGCTGGCTCCGCTGGCCGACTGGTCCACGCGCGACGTCTGGTACGCCTGCGAACTGCTCGCGATTCCCCTGCTCCCGCTCTACGCACAGGGCTACACCAGTATCGGCTGCCAGCCTTGCACCACTCTCCCACTGGACCCCAACGACCCCCGCTCCGGCCGCTGGGCCGGACGCAAGGTCGAGTGCGGCATCCACATCCAGCCCGCATCGGAAGCCGCGCCAGAAACCGCATCGGATGCTCCCGCAACTGCCTGACAGGACTCTTCATGCCCGCTGTGCTCGGCTTTCTCATCGCGCTCTCGATCGCGCTCACCGGCGTCGGAGCCGGCACGCTCACCGTGCCTCTGCTCATGCTCTTTCTCGGCGTCCCCGCTCCTGTCGCCGTTGCTCTGGGACTCACCTTTGCCGCCGCCGTCAAGCTGCTGCTGGCGCCGACGCAGATCGCCCGCCGCACCGTCTCCTGGCCTGTCCTGCGCAGCATGCTGGTGGGCGGACTGCCTGGCGTCCTGCTTGGCTCCCTGCTGCTCAACCATTGGGTCGGCGGCAACTTCCGCGCCTTGCTTCATGCAGCTCTGGGCCTGGTGCTCATCGCCACCGCGGCCATCCAGATTCTCTTTCACTTCCGGCCCGCACGCGAGCGGGTCATTGCGACCTCACAGACCATCCCGCGCAGCCGCGCTTTCCTTCTGCCCTGGCTCATGCTTCCTGTCGGCGCGGAGGTCGGTTTTTCTTCCGCAGGAGCCGGAGCACTTGGCTCCGCCGCGCTGCTCACCTTCACCACGCTTGCGCCAGCCCAGATCGTCGGCACCGACATCGTCTTCGGAGCCATTCTTTCCCTCACCGGCGCGCTTGCTCACGGACTGCCACAGGCGCTCCACGCTCCACTCCTGCTGCCCATGCTCCTCGGCGGCGTTCCCGGAGCCTTCACCGGAACCATGCTCGCCACGCGGCTGCCGCGAAGACACTTGCGCCTTGCTCTCTGGCTCGTTCTGCTCACCCTCGGCGGCCAGCTTCTTCACTCCGGCCTGGCGGCCCGCGCTGGCTCCATCCAGCGCCTTGCCTCTGCCAGCCCGTCACCAGCCAGCCTGTCGTGGCCCATCCCCATACCGGCACACTGACCTGGAAAACACCGCGTGCCCAGTGGTCAAGCTTGACAGCTTCACAAAGTGTGAAGTATCTTCAATCAGTGCATATTGTCACACGCCGACATCTCAGCGAAGCGGTGAAACACTATCCCGACGCGGCGCGCGAGATCGAAGCCTGGGCCAGCATCGTCGAGGTCGTTCGCTGGCATTGTTTCACCGAAGTGCGGCAGATATTCAAGGATGCGGATTCCGTCGATGGCTACGTGATCTTCAATATCAGGAGAAATCGCTTCCGGCTCGTCACTGTCGTTCATTACGCCAGAACAACTGCAGAAAAGCAGACAAACGGCCACGTATACATCCGCTCGTTTCTGACGCACAAAGAATATAACAACCGCGACAACTGGGATCGAAGGTTTGGAAATTCATGAGCACAGTCCTTGCGAATCCGGCGGAGATGATTGCCCACGGTGCCCCGCGCCTCATTCACAACGATGCCGAACTGGAAGCCTACACCGAAGCGCTCTTCCAGCTCACAGCTCTTCCATATCCCTCCGCCTCCGAAGTGGAAGCGATCGAACTGCTGACCCTGCTGGTAGAACGCTACGAAGGCGAACGCTTCCCCATCGCCGCGGCTGACCCGGTTGAGGTCGTGCGATTGCTCCTTCAGCAGCAAAACCTGACCCAACGGGAGTTGATTCCCCAATTCGGATCGGAGAGCGCGGTTTCCATGTTTCTCGCCGGGCAGCGAAAGCTTACCCTGGCCCAGGTGCGAAAACTGAGCGCCCGTTTCCACCTTCCCGCCGACGTCTTGATCGGCAGGAATTAGAGCAAAAGTGCCTGCATCCCTCCTGCGGCGCTCCAGTTATGCCAGCCTCACCCGCAGCGCCGCCGCGTAATTCGCCGCCGGACGATACTCCTTCGGCAGTGTCACATGCAGCCCGTCGTTCTGCTGCGTCCACTGCACCGCCTGCCCGGTTCCCAGCAACTCCACGGCGGCAATTCTCCCCGGCGCGGTCGTCGCCGACGCACCCAGCGAAGCAATCACAAACTCGCCCTCCGGCCAGCCCAGCGCCAACGCATAGAGCGTCTTTCCATCCTTGCTGCGCGTGAAGCGGATATCCTTCGCGCCCAGTTTCCGGATGCTGTCTCCCTGGAACGACCCGGCCTTGATCATATTCGGGCCTTCGCCAAAGATCTTCCACGGGCGCGTCGCATAGATCGCCTCGCCGTTCACTTCCATCCACTTTGTAATGCCGTCGATCACCGCCTTCTCCTTGCGGTCGATCGTCCCGTCCGGCTTGCCCGGAACATTCAGCACAAACGTCCCGTTCTTGCTCACCGTATCGATCATCCAGTGGATCACCGCTGCCGGCGGCAGATACCCCCCATACTCACCCTCGCGGTCAAAGAGCTTCCGCTGATAGTGCCACTCTCCGATGCACGTCTCCGACTGCCACGGATACTGCCGGATCCCGTCCGTCAGCCCGCGCTCGATATCCACCACAACAGACTTCGCATGCGCATCCGGGACGTTCTTGATCGTCACCACCGCTTCCATCTTCCCGCCATGCGTCTTCAGGTTGTGGTTGTAGTAGTACGCGCCCAGATTCATCCCCGCCCATCCCATCGGGAAGAGCGGATTGTCGAAGTACAACAGGTCCGGATCGTGCTGCTCGATCAGGTCCCGCGTCCTGTCATAGAAGTTCTTCGCAAAGCTCGCCGCCGGCAGCGCGTTCTCCGGGTGCTTCGCGCCATAGAGCCGCTGCGGGTCCAGACCCTCCCACCACTGCCCTTTACCATCGGCCTCGGTCATCCGTCCGTCATACGGCACGCCCGCATACGGTCCCGTCTTGTCCGCCCCATGCGAGGTCTGAAACCACCACCAGTTCCGCGCCTGATGCACCGTCACACCAAAGCGCAGCCCGCGCTCCCGCGCCGCCGCCGCCCACGTGCCCACCACATCGCGCCGCGGCCCATACTGCACCGCATTCCACGGCTGATGCTTCGAGTCCCAGCAGTCGAACCCGTCATGATGATTCGCCACGCACAGGAAAAACTTGGCTCCTGCGCTCTTGTACCGCTCGATCAGCGCCTCCGGCTCCCAGTTCAGCAGCGTCCACTGCGCGCACAGATCCTTGTAGCCAAACTTCGACGGATGCCCATAATGCTCCAGGTGAAACTTGTACTGCGGCGAGCCTTCGACATACATGTTGCGCCCATACCAGTCCCCATCCTCCGGCACGCACTGCGGCGTCCAGTGCGCCCACATGCCAAACTTCGCGTCTTGATACCACTCCGGAGCCTCATACTCCATCAGCGACTCCCACGTCGCCTGATATGGTCCATCGCCGCTCAACCCGCTGACCGGGGCCACCATCGGCACACCATCCCACGATCCGCCCTCGACCGGCAGCTTCGGTGGATCGCCCCATCCCGTCGGCTTCCAATCACTTTCGCCCAGCTTCTCGCGTACCAGCTCGTCCTTCACCAGAGCAAAAAACTCGCGCTCAACCGCCGGCGTTGCGCAATACGCGGCATAATCCACTTTCAGGCTGTTCATCGCCTTCTCGATCGCCGCCTGCGTCTCCTCAGCAGAAGCCTGCGCAATCCCCGTCGTCAGTTCCACGGCCACCAGCGCAGCCACTATCCTGCAGAAATCTCGCCTGTCCATTCCACCCGCCTGCTCGTTCACCGCATACCCTCCTTGCAACACTTCGCAACCACACGAAGCCGAGACGGTCCGTCACGCCGTCGGCCTGACTATATCGATCGTCATCCCCCGCTGTCAACGCTTCAGTAAACGTTTATTTTGCCTACCCACTCCATCCGAATAAAAAGGCCAACCCGTCGCCGGATCAGCCTTCCATGCTCCTGCTTTCCTTGTCGTCATTCCCGCAGGAAATCCGCTGTCGCCTTTACTTTTGCTGTTGCTTTTCTGGTTGTCATTCCCGCAGGGAATCTGCTGGTGCCTTTCGACCGCGCCCTCAACTCGCACAAAAGCGACCAACGGGAGCGCCACAATCGTCCGTGGCGACCGAAGGTCGCGTCTGCTCCATGCAATGGCAATGGCTAGAAGATGATCTTCATCGCCAACTGCGTGTTGTACGGCTCGCCGGAACCGATGCCCGGCGCTCCGTAGGATGTTCCGATGGTGGTGACGCTTGCGCCAAACAAGCCGCCGTAGCCCATGTTGGCCAGCGGTTGCGCCAGGTTCACGCGATTGAAGACGTTGAACATCTCCACGCGGAACTGCGCGCGCACCCGTTCCTTGTAGACGGGAACGTTCTTGATGAGCGAAAGGTCCACATCCTCAAATCCCGGTCCATATATCTCGTTGCGGCTCATGTTGCCATACGTACCCAGGCCCGGAACCACGAAGCTGCTCTGGTTCAGGTACTGTGCAAACGAGTTCTGCTGCACCGCGTGGTTGCTGTAGATGGGCGGTCCGGTGATCGTTGCACGATCCTGAAACTCGGTCGTGCCGCTGTTGTCGGCTCCGGTCACCACGTTGATCGGTTCGCCACCCTGGAACTTCAGGATGCCGTTCACCTCCCAGCCATGCGTCAGATACTGCGGCCCGCGGCTGGAACCAGGGATCACGTAGTTCAGATACGCCGAGAAGTGGTTCCGGATATCCTGGCTCGCATTGCCCCGGTCGCCGTTCAGGTTGAACGAGTTCTGCGGAGCCGTGTAAAACGAGCTGGCATTATCAATATTGTGGCTCCACGCATAGGCAAACTGGCTGGTCAGCCCGTGCCACATGCTGCTCTGCAGCGTCACCTGCAGCGCGTTAAAGCTCGCCGAAGACGTCGAGTTCATCTGGTTGACGATGCCGATATTGGGGAACTTGCTGAAGTACGGACGCGATGCCTGCTGCGCGCTGAACGTGTTGCCGTTCACCGTCACCGGTCCATAGGTCGTGCCGTTCACCGTCGTCGGAGACGTCACCTGATCCAGTTGGATTCCCGGAACCAATGCCGACTGGTTCACGTCCTCCAGCACCAGGTTGTGACGGCTCACCGATCCCACATAGCCAACCGTCAACTGCCACGCACTTCCCAGGCTCTGTTCGATGTTCAGTCCAAACATCTCCGCATACGGCGTCTTGAAGTTCCGATCCACCGAATAGACCGATGCCACGTTGCTTCCCGTGGGCGTGCCCAGGGCCGGCGTAAAGATCGGCGTCGGCTGGTCATATGTCCATACGGGTGCCAGAGGATTGGGCGAGGGCAGAACGATCGAATAGTTCGGCTCGCTGCCAATCGGGTTATTGTTTACGCCGTTGGCGCCGCCGTTTGCCACGCCGAGATTGCCATAAAACGCCTGCCCGGCGGGCTGGTCAAAGTAGATGCCATAGTTGGCGCGAAGCACCATCTTGTTGGTCAGCTGATACGCAAGGCCGAAGCGCGGCGACAAGTCCAGCTTGTTGCTGTTGTAGATGTACCCCGGCGCGTTACCGCCTGCACCGGCCACCAGCAGGCCTCCGTTGTTCGGGTCAAAGATCGAGCTGTTCGGAGGATTGGTGTAAAACGGCTGCTGGTAATCGTAGCGCAGGCCGAGGTTGATGTTCATCTTCGGCGTCG
>JAJZHE010000015.1 GCA_021804655.1 Acidobacteriota bacterium | reverse complement strand
TTGCCCTCTGCATCCACCATCTTTACCAGCGCTCCGTGGCTGATCTGCATGGGAAATTTCACCACGACACCGGATCGATCCTGCGGTCGCACGGTAATTTGATCGTTATCCAGAGTTACATCCAACGGAACATCTCCGGGGCTGATGGAGACGAGATTCGCATCGTAGGATCGCATATCCGGAACAAGTAACTTGCCTGACTTCCCTGTATTTCCGATGTTACGATTCTCCTGATACACCTGCACATTCTTCAGCGGATTCGTATCCACAATGGCAAAGCTGTCGTAGATGGTGTTTGAAGGGAACAGACCTTTATCCACATAGGAGAGTGCGCCCTGCGCCTCCAGTTGCACCGTGGTTGGACCCACGCCGGTATCGACGCCTGCCAGCAGAATGCCAATCGGAGACTTATACTCGACCTCTCCAAACTGATTGAAGCTTGTGCCCGCGGAAAGATAGGCGTCATAACCCCAGTCGCCGATATCGGGAGCCGATTGCTGCACCTGTGTAAAAGCAATGCCGTCGTTGGTGCCACCCACATCCACCGAGCTGCGGTGACCAAACGAGATATTGATGCCACCCTCCAATCCGTTGTAGTTCCCTTCTCCGGTCAGGTTGATGAAGTCATCGAAATAGAAGTTCATCTTATGCCATAACTGGGAAGCATTGAAGGAGACAATTCTATTGGTCAGCGGAACCGCCTGATTGAACGGAATCTGAATCACCGGCGCGTCCTGTTGCACATCCCCGTACGCAGCGCCAATCGAGCCAAATCGCTTGGACGCAAGACTGAAAAATGCGCTCACCTGCCGACGGGAGACGCCTTCGCCGTTCATCGCCGCCACATCGCGATAGTTCTTCGTCGCTTCAATCCATTGCCCGCCGAGACTGACAATTTGTCCGATGTGCTGCGCGCCAAGCGAATACAAACCACCCCAAAGACCGTCGCCCTGCGTCACAGCGACATCGCCGTTGATGACACCCAGCGAGCCAATCTCATACACACCGCCGCCACCGATGTTCTCCTCGCCGACAGTGTTTTCCGTGCTGGCCTCCAGGGTCAGTTTCGGGCTGATGCCACGACGAAAAATGGCCGCTCCAGCCATCTTGCCGTATGCGCCGTCGATCGTTCCCCAGTTTCGCCGCGCCAGCCCGGCCTGAGCGGAAAATTGCTGCAATCCGGGCTTGAGGAGGAGCGAACTTGTATAGAACGGCTGGTTGACCGTCACCTGCTGGCCCATCGCGTTCGTCATTGTCATCGTAATGTTTCCCGCGCCGTTGATGACGGGCAACTGAGGCGTTTGAAACGGTCCGGTGCCGACCTGGCTGGAAAGCACCAGATTGCCATTGGCCAGCACATTCACGGTGCTGGGAACGGCGGCGGAACCGGTGAGCGAAGGCAGCGGAAAGGTAATCAGATCGGGGCGCAGCGCAAAATCAGAGTGAAGCTGCATGCCTTCCAGATGAACCGGACGCGTCCAGGAGAGTCCATCTGTGATGTAATCGCCCGCGATGAACTGCCGCAGCGAATCGGCATTGGAGTAGGTGTAGGCGGTATCCAGCCGAATCGAGGAGTAATTGCCGCCGCCAAAGGCCGTGGCTCCGGCAAAGTTCAGCCATCCGGAACTGAGTACGCCAAAGGGCGCGAAGGCCTGAAAGGCCAGCGTTCCGGAGCCGCCCAACTGGCCGGCGGAGTAGGTGCCGATCTCATCGTAGTTGAAGGTGACGCCCGTGCCGCTTTCAACCACGCGATGGCTGGATTCCGCGCCGGGTTTGCTGACGGCGGTTGCCGAATCGCTGCGCTGCAAAAGGGTGGGAATCAGTTCCTGCTCGGAGACGCTGACCTTCAGAACCTGATTTTTTGTGTCGATGCTCCACAGAAAGCCTTGCAACGCAGAGAGCGGAATCAGGTCGGTCTTCTGGAGCATGGCGGGGACGCGAAATCCAAGCTGTCGTAACTCATCGGGCTTGGCCATCAGCACTCCATGCCGCAGAACAAATTCACCGATCTTGTTGATCGAGTGACCGTTGACAATGACTTCGAGCAGCAGAGGCTCGTCTCCACCGCCAGCGGCCGGATCGACCGTCGATGCGCTGTCGACCGCAGCATTGGACCAGGCATTGGATGGCGCTGCACTGGAAGCGGAGCCGGTAGCTGGATGCGTGGCGGGCGAGGGATCAGGCCCAGAATCGCCGGAAACGCCTGGAGTGCTGGCCGAGCCTGTTCCCGACAGGGTGAGCATCATGAGTAACAGCAGCAGACAGCCTGGCCCGCGTAAACCGCCGCATCCCGAGTGCTCATGGGGCTGCGACAACCGATACCTGTTCATGAATCTTTCCGTTGATGCCGTCCGCACTCAGACTCAGCGCTTTTGTGCCGGCAGCAATTTTGGCTCCCTCAAGCTGCCAGCGCTGGGTGGAGCCAGCCAGGAGATACGGTGAGCTGCCGTGCATTGGCTGCAAAAGGATGCCGTCGGCTGTCTTCAGTTCAATCTTGTGCAAGGCATCGTGACGATTGCCGTCATTCACTCCGACCAGAGTCAACTTGTCTCCGGATTGTTCCACGTGGAACAATCCGTGCGGATTGGCTTGCACCATGGGTTCAGCAAAGATGGGAATGGAAAGCCGCAGGACGATGCGAATGGTGCCAGGAGCGGCGGCGGAGGGTATCTGATCCACCAGGATGCGATAGGTTCCTTCCTTCTTTGCCGGAGAAGATCGCTGCACCAGGCGGATGATCTGCGTTGCGTGAGCGGGAATGGTAGCAATCGGCGGACTGACCATAAGATCGTTGGTTGGCGTCAGGCTATCGACGCCATCCTTCTGCGTCCACACGTAGGCGCGCACCTGGACCGCGGTGTCTGTCGCCGCCTGGTTGGTGACGCCGAGGGTTGTCGCCTGCTCCCCGGCGTGTAGAAAGATATTGACCGGCTGCACGGCAAGCACCTGTGCGTGCACAGGTAACCAGAAAAGCATGATCCCAAGCACAAATCCACATCGTAGGCCGAGTTGGCATTGTTTCCCCGACATAGAAAATCCTCAGAGTCACCGCGCACGCGGGCATCTCGACGCGCATCCGGATCGCAACAGGAGATCAGCCGCTGATTTTTCGCGGCTGACTCGCCGAAGTTACATGCAGATAAAGTTGAGTTAGTAAGTGACAGTTGCGGTGACGGTATCCGTGTACGAACCAGGACTGGGGTATTGTCCTGCCGTGATCAGACCATACACAGTCAAAGCCTGCGCGGCTCCATTGCCGGTTCCGGTCACCGTATCCGTACCGACTGTATTTCCCCAGTTCACCGTGTGAGCCGTGTCGGAATACAGTGCATAACTCAGGGTTGCACCCGAGGGTCCAGCCATCTGACGCGTCGTCACGGTGGCGCCTGTCGTTGTGCCCGCATTCAGGCCCACGTTGTACGGCGTCGTATTGGAGCAGGTGACCGATACGGTGGATTGCTGGGAAACAGCCGTTCCTGTGTACGTTCCGAAGGCCAGATTGGTTGCGGAAATAGTACAGGTGGCATTGACCGTAGCCGTAACGGAAAAGGTGGTTGTTGCCGTGGTGGAGGCGTAGGCTGGCGCGCCGATCAGACCGGCAACCGACAACAGTGCCATTGCGGCCAAGGTGCGCTTCTGGATGGATTTGAAATTGATCATTTGTCGTTCCTCAATCTTCTGCGAATTGATTCGCTGTAGGCTTGTTTTTATCTCGCTCATACAGCAGCAAAGACACTGCATGCATCACGACCGGGACCAACTTCACTGCATCCCGCCTAGTTTGCATGACTTGAATCTATGCAACATCCTAACGGCATTCAATACAACTTACGCATCGATTTGAAGACTAAGTAGTACCCACTTTTTCGGATAGCTATCGGGTCCAGATGGTTACCTCAACAGGCATTCCTGTGCAGGGCTGAGCGCTCTGCAAATTGTATAAAGCAGCGATTGAACCCCAGCGAAGTTACCGCTGAGCATCTCTGGATGTTGCGGAATTAGTATTCGACGGTGAGGAGCAGCAGGTTTTCCGTTGCAGTGGTTGAAGGCACTGCCCCTTCGCGTTGAAGACCGGCACTGCCACTCCGGTTATCGACGATGGGACGAGCAACTGGCAGACCAACATTCCCCTGTCCTGACGAGATTGCCGAAGAAAACTCTGCCTGGGAGGCGGTGTGCACGGCCATGCGATAGGAACTGCCCAGTACACACTGTACTGTGGCGGAAGTTTCTGCCTGTTGCCTATAACTTTCTTCTATTGTTAGGCTTGAGTTCACCGTGCAGCGATCTTCGACGATGGCGGAAACGCCAAATTGCGCGCTGTGAACGGCGGCATGGGCGAAGCTGCCAGCCAGGAAAAATACCCACAAGGCAAACTGAAATCGGTGACGATCAACTTCCAAAGTGCGGCCTGTGTTTCGTCTGAGGCGCATGGGATCAGGACTCAAACGCTTCTTCGGCAGATTCTTGAGAATCTCCAATCGAAGTACTTCCGGGAGCAGCCTCTCGGATTTCCCAACGAGAGATGGATGGCCGGTGAAACGGGGACAAAAGGACGATATTTTGCCCACAAGTAACCACATAACATCACTACAGTAACACCATTGACTGGATGATTGGTAATACTTTTGTGTTACCAATGGAGCGAATATGGCGGCTGATTCCTCGAAATTTGCGGTTGACGGGGCACTTTTACTCCCGCATCCAGGCCGGATACGGTTTCGTTGTGGATGAACATTCATTTTCGGAGCGTATTTTTTGCTGCCGTGGAAACGAAAAATCGGCTGCGACCGTACACAGGGCCGGCGACTGCGCGTGAAACGCGGTTGACGCGGCTGGTTCAAAAGCGGAAATACTGCTCTGAATTCACACGGTATCTATTTCGCTCTCTGCATCTGCCGATACTCTTGACACCGGGAAGATGCGATGCGACTGATGCGTTCCGCCGATCCTCGAATGCTGTTGCACAATGGCCTTGATCCGGAAGATCTGGCGCTGGCGATCGCGGTTGGCTTTGTGCTTGGTTGTCTGCCGTTGTGGGGCATCTCCAGCATGCTTTGCATTGGCGTTGCCGCGGGCTTTCGGTTGAACCTGATTGCGACGCAGGCGGCCAACTGGCTGGCGCTGCCCTTGCAGTTTGTGCTGCTTTTTCCGTTTTTGAGATTTGGGGAGTGGTTTTTACGGCGAAGCGCTTCAGCACATTCGTCTGAAATCCTGCTTCGCCTGAACCATGGATTTCCTCATCTTCTTGCCGGGGCTGGCGTGCTGCTGGTTCATGCGCTGACGGGCTGGCTGCTGATTGCTGTGCCAGCAGCGCTGGTGCTGCGACTGCTGCTGGTGGCCTTGCTCCGACATCTGGAATCCGCAGAAAAGTACTGACCTATAAGCCTGCGTGCCAGGAGTGCTCGGGAACCGGATCGCCGCTGCGAACCCAAGCCGTGTAGATCATATCGCGCAACATGGAAGCTCCGGCTGCAAGTCTCTGCTCCACGAAAGCGCGTGACTCGACGGTTCCTTTGCCCTGAAAAGCGCCGGATTTGTTGAGCAGATAAAGTGGCTGGACGTAGGCGGAAGTGGCGTGGAGGTAATTCATGTACGCATCAAAGATGTCTCCCTTGACCAGGCGCGGCGGCGTCATCTTTGCGGCGACTTCAGAAGGCGGCAGATTGGCTCCGTGCGGACCGACGAAATCACTCTCAAAAAGACTGTGCAGGCCACGATCCCGGCTGAAGTGGTTGGGATTGGCGGCGAGTGCCCATCCGTCATAGTTCACCGTGGTGTGGAGCGGCTGCGCACCATCGCCGACGTAGTGGCCGAGCCAGCCAATGTAGAAAAGGATTGCCTCCTGGACGGCGGCGGTGTCTTTGTGGGCGGATTTCAGCTCACGATAGGCGCGGAAGCTGGCCTTGAGCCGCTCCCAGACCTCATCGGTCTGCCAGGGTTGCAGCCCAACGTGGGCCGGATCAAGTCCGTGCGCGAGAGCATCTTTTTCAAAGTCGAGGCGCTGGTGTGGAACGGCACCAAGCTGCTCCAGATATTCCATGTCGAGAAAGTGTTCGGGAGCCTGAGCGTGGCTCAGTTCCGGCTCGGCGGGTGAGCGCCATCGATCGGGTTCGGGGCCAAGGTACTCGATCTCGTCCAAAGCGACAGGGGTGCTCAGGAATGCAGGCATGTCGTGCGGCAAGGCGGACTCTGCGAGTCGATTGATCATGCGATGGCCCACGCTTCCCCAGCCATAAGCACAGAGATGGACGATCAGGCAGGTGATGGCGGCAACGGAACGAGTGAGACGCGAGGCGTTCATGGTTTGCAGTATAGCGGGGAGTGTGGCGCGCCTGGATGAAAATCGGGGCTACGGAGGAATGCCCGCTGGAAATGGATCGAAGCCTCTGTTCAAGCGGGTATGCACGAACGTAACCGATGGCGTGTTATTGCCAAACAGGATTCAGCGGCTGCGGTTTTTTTGCCTCGTGAATCGAATTAATGATTCAATGACTGCATCCGTGCGTAACACTAAAGTTGTAGCAGTGCCTCAGGATGGAACAAGTGAGTGGCGAAGAGACGTCGTCCGGGATCGACGAAAACTGGTGCTGACCCGATGAATGGCACGAATCGATATTCAATCCGCATCCTTTTGGCCGGCATTGCAGTGAGTGCTGTCGCGTGCGCAGTGGGATGGTGGTTCTCGCGCAATGTCCGATTGGGATTTGCGGCGTCGGGACTGGCTGTCGTCCTGGCGGTGTTGGCAGTGATGTGGATGGTGAAGGTGTACAGGAAGAATCTCCAGGCGCGAGAGGGTGTGGTGACACCCAACGCGGAAGCGCTCCTGGCCAGTGCGCATCCGATGATCTTCTCCACCACCATCGAAGGAGTGTTCACGTATGTGAATCATGCGGCGGAACGGACGTTTGCGCAGCGTTCAACGGAACTGGTGGGAAAGAGGCAAGTTCAGGATTTTTTTGCGGCCGGAGAATTGGACCGCGTGGCTCAGTCGCTGGCGCGCCTGCAACCGGATTTAGCCACATCCGCAATCGGCATTTCGTCCTTTGCTTTCTGTATTCAGTCGCTGCTGTCACTGCCGCCGAGCAAGGTGCGAGCTGTGAACTTTCGTATCTCTGCGACGACGGGAAAAACGATTCCAGCGACGCTTTATCTTTCCGTTCTGAGAAACGACGCGGGAGATGCCACTGGCCTGCTTGCGGTTGCCGTGGACCAGACTCACCGCGTGGAAAGGCAATATGCTCTGCGCGAATCGAGTGAGCGTTATCGCGATCTTTTCGACCATGCAATTGACCCGATTGCGGTGCTGGATGGTGATGGAAGATTTATCTTTGCGAATCGACAATGGAAGTTCTGCTTTGGCATCGATGAAGTGAGGTTCCAAAAGCTGCCACGCATTGAAGAACTCTTCGATCGCGAGGTTCGGGAGCAGATCGAAAAGCTGTTTGAGCGCGCGTTGAACGGTGAAACCATCGACGGCAACCAGGTGCGGACGCACCGGATGGATGGTCGTGTTCTCGATCTGGAAATTTCACTCAGCCCGCGACAAAAAGAGAAGGCAATCCCCACGGTTCGCTGCACACTGCGAGACGTGACGGTGCAAAAGCACCGGGAACGGCGACTTGCGCTTCAACTGGCAGTCACCCAGATTGTGAATCAAAGCGCCTCATCGCAGGCGGCAGCGATCCGCATTCTGGAGACGCTTTGCCTGTCTCTTGGATGGGATGTGGCAATTCTGTGGCAGACTTTAGACGCGGGTGAAAGACTCCAGTTTCAGGCAAGCTGGACCTCACAGGAGCAGCAGAACGAGGGGTATCTTCAGCAGGCGATGATCTCCACGCAGACTGCGATGCTGGCCGATGAAGCGAGACGGCAGAATCGAGCGGTCTGGGTGGAAGATTTTGCGGCGAAGGACTCACGCTGGAACTGGCATCCGGCGTTGCGTTTTGGCCTGGTAAGCGGTTGGGCTGTTCCGATTCGCGTAGCGAACCATCAGAGTGCGGTGCTTGAGTTGTTCAGCAGCCAACGCATTCATGAGGATCAGGAGATGGTGGCTGCCGTCGAAACGATTCTGACGACGCTGGGCCAGATGCTGGCCCGCTCACGCGAACAGGACCGCGCGGATGAACTGCACTCCCGGCAGCGGATTCTGCTGGATACGATCGCAGACGGCATCTGCGCGACCGATATGGAGGGCACTATTTCGCTGATGAATCCTGCCGCTGCGCGGATGCTGCGCGTGGAGGCGGCGGAGATGATGGGAACCAACCTGCACGAACTGCTGCACGCCTCGAAGCCCGGCGGCGAAGCCTGCGGAAGCGATTGCGCACTGCTGGCGGGGATGAGACAGCACAAGCCGACAAGCGCGGAAGCCGTGGTGTGGCGTCGCGATCACAGCTCTTTTCCTGCGGAGTTTTCACTGACTCCGATTCTGGAAAACGGCCGATACTCAGGCGCAGTCATCAGCTTTCGCGATGTGACGCAGCGGTTTGCTCTGGATAAGCTGAAAGACGAATTTGTCTCGACGGTGAGCCACGAACTGCGTACACCGCTCACTTCGATTCGAGGCGCTTTGGGACTGCTCTCCTCCGGCATACTGGGCCAGGTGAACGACAAATCGGCGAATCTGCTGCGCATTGCACTGTCGAACTCGGACCGCCTGGTGCGACTGATCAATGACATTCTGGACCTGGAACGCATTCAGAGCGGGCGTGAGCCGCTGAGCTTCCGCGCGGTGTCGTTCGATGAGATTGTGCAACAGGCGATTGAAGGGATGCAGCCGGTGGCAGACGCGGCAGGCGTACAACTGATTCACGACGCCAACGCTGTGCAACTGAAGGCCGATCCGGATCGGCTGTTGCAGGTATTGACCAATCTGCTTTCGAACGCGATCAAGTTTTCTCCGGCTGGGGCAACGGTTTCAGTGACCTTGCGGTCCGGTTCCAACTCAGTGGTTCTCTCTGTGATCGATCAGGGACGCGGCATTCCCGCGGACAAACTGGATAAGATTTTTGACCGCTTTCAACAGGTGGATGCCTCGGATGCGCGACAAAAAGGCGGCAGTGGCCTGGGCCTGGCGATCTGTCGGACGATCGTGCAGCAACACGGGGGAAATATCTGGGCGGAACGGAATGCGGTCTGTGGCTCAACCTTCCGCGTTCTGTTGCCGTATGAACCAGAGCCGATGGAAACAACCGAATCTCTGCCGGAAGAACCTCTGGATTTCGGCACTATTTTGATTGCTGACGCACATGCGCGCTCACGAACTGCACTGGCTGCGCAACTGCGTCGTCAAGGCTATCGAGTGCTGGAATCCGCTACGGCGCAGGAGACGCTGGATGCGCTTTGGGAGGATGCTGGCGCCACGACGCCGCGCGAACTGGAGGCCATTCTGCTGGATGCGTCGATGAGCCATCTGAATGGCTGGGAGATTCTTCCTTTGCTGCGTCAACAAGGGCCAGCGCAACAGGTTCCGATTGTACTTTTGAGCACAGAATCGCCGGAGACTTCCGAAGAACTTCCTGACGGTGCAGCCGGGCGCATACAGAAGAGCGGTCTGGAAGAGCGCCTGCTGTCTGAACTGGCGCGTGTTTTGTCGGTGCAGGGGGAGTCGGCCAGAATTCTGGTGGTGGAGGACGATGTCGATCTGGCGCGTATTCTTGCCGATGCCTTTGCGCGAAGCGGAATCCAGGTGGAACAGGCGCACACGCGACAGGATGCGCTGCTGAGGTGTATGAGTTTCCGTCCACAGTTGATTGTGCTGGATCTTTCCCTGCCGGACGGAGACGGCTTCAACGTGGTGGACTGGCTTCGTCAGCATGATGAGCTGGCGCATCTGCCTTTGGTTGTGTATTCAGCGCGCGAGATTCCGGCACATGAACGCTCGCTGCTTCGTCTTGGCCCCACGCAATTTCTGACCAAGGCGCGAGTGCAGCCGGACCAGTTGGAATCCCTGGTGGTGACGATGCTGCGACGCTCGCGACAACGACGGGAATCGGCTCGCCTGGATGCAGCGATCCAGCACGCCTCAGCTCACTCGACTTCAGAGGAATGAGTAGAGCGTGTTTCATCGATGCCCAAGTGGCTTCGGTCGATTTCCTGAAGCCCGCTTCGATTGCGGGTCTCATCCGAGGGTTTTCCTGGTGGATGAAACAGGCTTGAGAAAGATCAGGATCATCCGATCTGGGATAATGAATTGAATCAACCGGGAACCGGAATCGCACAAAAGAATCGTTGAGGGAAGGGCAAAATCGAAGTGCCTCGGAAAATTCTGATCATCGACGACGAAGACGACATTCGCGAAGTGGCTGCACTGAGCCTGGAGAGCGTGGCGGGGTGGGACGTGTTGACGGCGAACAACGGCTCGGCTGGCGTGGAGCGAGCACGCACGGAGAAACCGGATGCGATTCTGCTGGATGTGATGATGCCCGGAATGGACGGGCCGACTACGTTTCGCGAACTGCAAAAGTCGTCGGCGACAGCAGCGATTCCTGTCATTCTGTTGACGGCAAAAGTGCAAAGCGCGGATCAGCGGCGCTTTGCCGATCTTGGCGTGCGAGCCGTGCTGACCAAGCCGTTTGACCCACTCACGCTGGCCAGCCAGATGGAAAAGATTCTTGGCTGGAAATAGCTTCGACACGGAGCCTTCAGCGTCCGCGTCAAGCGGGCTGTCGGCGGCGCTTCAGCGGCTTTGGGAAAAATTTCTGCCAGAGATTGCGCATCGCGTGAGGGTGGTGGAAGAGGCCGTGAACGCAGTGGAGACGGGCAGGCTGACAGCGGAGCTGAGCGCAGACGCGCACCAGGCTGCACACAAACTGGCAGGCACACTGGGAACCTTTGGTCATGCGCAAGGCAGTCAAGATGCCCTTGCACTGGAGGCAGCATTTGATTCGCCGACGTGCGTGCGGAATCCCTCCGAACTGCGCGCGCTGGTCATGGGTCTCCAGCGGATTGTCCATCCGGATGGGCAATAAAAATACAACAAGAACGCAGGCTCAGCGGTAGCGTCGTCGATTTTTCAGGACGACCGAGAAGATGCCGTTTTCATCCTGTGTGATGAGCAGGGAAACATGGCGATTGACCGCATATTCAGCCTGTATGAGTTGCTGAGCGGTGGTGTTGACGTTGCTGGCAAAGGTAAAGGTCAGGTTGGGACCGATCTGCTCGACGACAGTGACGCGCGCCGAGGAGTTGCCGACGGAACCGATGAAGTTCGGGTCAACGCGGACGGCTCCGGAGCCGAAGAGACGCTGGACACGATTGGAGACGGTTGCGTTCAACGCGCCGCCCAGCAGCATCTCAGTCGTGGGATTGTCTCCGGCCTGTTGCTGTTGCTGCTGCACGTAGACGGACTGCTCTTCCGTGGTCTGCCCCTGCGTGAGCAATGAAATGACGTCGGTCTCCGGCAGTGGCGGCTCGGAGCGATAGGTGACTTTCAACTGGCCTGGCGTGCCATGCAGACCGAGGATGATGTCGTAGTCTTCCACGCGCGCAGTGGCATCGAGGTCGATGTTCGGCTCAATGCGGACGGGGTTGTTGAAGGTGATGTCGCCGCGCTGCAACTCGTAACGCGTGCCTCCGATGGAAGCGCTGCCTTCGGTCAAGGAAATTTTTCCGAGCACCGAGGGCGACGCCAGAGTTCCGCGCAGGCGCAGGTCGGCATCGCCGGCGAGCTTGGCGTTGTATGCGTTCTGAAACGTGAGCTGCGGCGAAGTGGTGAGATGGACATCCAGACGAAGATGGTTCGATGGCGCGTCTGTGTTCAAGACCGGCGGCGCAACCATTGATGGCGCGCTGAATGCGCTCATGTCCAGGTCCGATCCGATGGCGAAACGTGTGATGACCACATTGCCGCTCAACAGAAGATTATTTTGTGGACCCTGTAGCCGCAGTTTGGCATCCGCCAGCGAACTCACCCCCTGCGGATAACGAATGCGAATGCCTTGTCCGGTGGCCGTGAGGTCCGCGTACAACGTATTTTGAAAGCCGAGATAGCCGCCAACCTTGAGCACGCCGCCCCCGCTCATCGCGGTGAGGGAACGAACTTCGAGACGATTCTGGCTGAACTCCAGTCGTCCTTCAATCTGACTGAGGCCGTTGGGGAAATCGCGTAAAGCGATGGCGCCGCGATGGAAGATCACGTCACCGGCGAGCATGGGCTTGAGCAGCGTGCCGTTTACGTTCAGATGAAAGGCCGTGCTGCCGGAGGAGACCAGATCGCTGTCCAGCGATTCAGTCAGACGCAGATTGATGGCTCCGCTGGCGGCGATATCCATTTGTTGCTGATCGACAATCTGTACATCGGCTTTGACGTGAACGTCGGTGTCTTCGCCGGTAATTTCGACTGGATCAAGATGGGCAACGCCGTTGTTCAGCATAGCGTGAACTGGTCCGGCACTGCTGAGATGGACGCCCTCCAGCACGGCGGTCAGTTGCTCGAGTCTGGCCTCGCCATTCATCTGTCTGGGATGGGCGAGTGGTCCGGAGACGTTTGCCGTTCCCTCCCAATCCGACTGTCCGGTGATGCCGGTGATGTGCATCCATTCCAGAGCGGCTCCGAGATCGAATCGCTTCAGCGTTATGGTCGCCGCAGTCTGCATCTGCGCATCGAGATGTGTGGTTCCGGTCAGATCCAGGTCGCCGGCGCTTTGCTGCGAGTGCAGCGTGTAAGCCACCTGATGGTTGCCGGTATGCGCATCCAGATGAAGATCGGAAAAGGGCTGATCGCCCAGGCGGATGGAGGTGACGACTGCGCCCAGCTTCACCTGAGGGTCCTTCATGGAACCCTTGCCGGTCGCATGGAAATGCAAAACCCCGGCCAGATTCACCGTGTTCTTTTCAGTGGCCAGCCAGGGCGCGACATCGATGGATGCGCCACTTGCCTCGGCCTGAAAACTCTGGTGCGCAAGATCGAAATCACCGGAAGAATTCAGACTCCCCTTACCCTGCACCGCATGAAGCTGGGCAAGATGAACGACCTGGTTATGAATCGACCCAGAACCGTCCACGCGATCCAGCCGAACACCGTGAATGACTGGATGATCGAGATGAAACTTCGCCGCGCCATCGAGAGCGCTGATCTTTCCATTCAGTTGAATCTGCGCGCTCAATGCGCCATCGACCGGGGCGCGCGCGCCGGTGAGAGCGAGCAGATCGTGAACCGGATACTGTTGGAGATTGGCCGTGACCTGGACCGAAGAGGTTTCGTCGAATTCAACCTGAGTATCGGCGAGATTGTATTTCGGATCGGCCGTGTCGATGTGTCCGGACAAGGTGAGTGTTGCGGCACCGCGGCGCAGCACCGCGTGGCGGACAAGGATGCTGGCTGGCGTATATTTTCCATCGGCGACCACGCTGTCCCAGTCCACGAATTTTGGCGGCGACAACGGATTGCCATCGGGGATCTCGACGCCCAGATGCGTAGCCTGAAGATGCCCATCGACAACCGGAGTGAGCCAGGAGTTGGTGAACGTGCCCTGAAATCTGCCGCTGCCGCTGAGCGAAGGCTGATCGAAGACTGCCGGCAGAGCGGCGGCGCCGACAAGATTGCCGGATTTCAACTGGAGCGCGCGTAGCGACGCATCGAACTCGGTCAGGTCGCTCGACGTGAAGTCGAGGGTCATGTTGGATGGGCGATCGATGGGAAAGACGCCGAGCGTTCCCTGGCCGATGACCGTGCTGTGCGGCAGATGAATCTGCATCCGAGTGACGGCGATGTTGCCGCGCCCGGCATAAAACGTGCCGTCGAGCAGTCCGTTGACGCCGGCCAATCCGGGACGAAGTTTGCCCGTTGGCACGAGGCGCAGATGGTTTTCAATTGCCAGATCGAAGGCCAGCCCAGTCCAGGTGGTCGTGGTTTCTCCATCGATCTGCGCATCGAAGCCAAGGTGCTGAAACTGCGTTGAGGCCAGATCGAGCAGCACCGTATCCAGCGAGACATGATGAAGCGAAGCATGCACAAGGGCAGTGGAGGTTGGCACCTTTTGATGCGCGAGCAGATAGTGGCGCTCCTCTGCGCTGCCTGGGTGCGGCGTGGGAAAGAGCCAGTTATCGTAGGTGAAATCGCCATCGATTTCACCGCCCTGCAGCAACTGCGTGACGATGCGTGAGACCACAAGCAGACGCGGCGTGGCGCGGAAGTGCGCCGTGACGCTCTTCGCGCGCGCATCGGCGATCTCGTCCTTGTAGTGAACGTTTGCGCCGCCCAGTTCACCCTCCGCAACGTAATCCGCTCCATGGCCATCGACGTGAGCTTGCAGAGTGGCAATGCCCTCGGGCAAGGCGGGAAATCCGGAGGCCGGAGCTACGATGCGCAGATCGACGTTGCCCTGCGAGGTGATGTGCCAGAAGGGATCGGCAAAGTTGCGCACGTAGCCCTGGAAAGCAAGTGTCTGGTTCAGCGCGTTGACCTGCATCTGCTCCAGATCAAGCTGATTGCGGCTGAGCAAGGCGCGCAGAGAAAGTCCGGCTTTCATGGGCGGAATTTTGCCGGTGAGCGGGCCTTGCCACAGGTCAAACTGCTTCACGTTGACCAGCAGGCGATAGGTTCCCGCCGGTTCAGCCGATGCGCGATCCTCAGCGCCTGCGCGGGTGGAACCGATCGTTGGCAACCAGCCGAGATAAAGCGAAGCATTCTGTGCACGAAAATCGACGGGGACGGTGTGATCGGCGATCTGGAGCACGCCGCGCCGCACCTGAAGATCGCCGATCTTGAGATCGAAGAGCGTATCCAGAAAAGGCTTGCCGGGCTTGCGCGGATGCTTCGGATGAGGCTGATTGGTGGTGCCGTCGGAGTAGACCTCCAGATGCCAGGCTGGTCCATCGATCTGCGCCGAATGGAGCACGACGCGCGTGGCGACGCCGAGTTGCAGCAGGCCCTCGACGCCAAAATTTGCGGCGAGATGATCGACGTGGACCCAAGGCGCTTCCCCTGAGTGTTCCAGCCCGTGGATGGTCACGTTGTCCAGTTCCACGCCCAGATGCAGCAGATTCCAGCGCAGCGCACCAATCTCCGCGCGGCCTCCTGTGTCGTCATTCAGCGTTCGAATGATCCACTGTTTCGCCTGCTGCTGCGCCTGGGGCGAGTTGGCCGCGCGATAGAGCAAAGCAAGAGCGATGAGCGCAAGCAGGCCCGTGGACGCAGCGACAATTGCGGCATGACGCAGCCATCGCACGGCAACTCGGCGCACAGACTGCGCGCCGGTTTCGGCCGGCGTCTGCGACTCGGGTTCGTGCGCGTTCTCTGGCTCTTCGTTCATGGCACCGATACTCCGTTGTTCGGCTGCTTGACTGCTGTCGTTTTTGCTTTGCCGGATTCCGCTGCTTCGGCTTGCTCCACGCCCGCCCGCAGCGTGGGATCGATGATCTCCACCTGTCCCGGCTCACGCAGCGACTGTACCCAGTCATCGAGCAGGCTGTTCACGCGCTGCTGGAGCAGAACCTCCTGAATGCGCGCGGAAACAGCCTTCAAGGGAGGCGCCTCTGTTGCGCTGTGGTACTGCGGCAGCAGCGTCTTCTGGTAGTAGTCGGCGATCTCCTCCGGGCTGATGCGAATGCCGCTGCGAAAGCGCTGCTCAATAAAACCAAGGACGGCGTAGCGATCCTTCCAATAGGCGGCCACCTGTGCCGGAGTCAGGTCGAGTCCGGCAAGAAAAGTGGTCCATCCTTCTTCGGTCATGCAGTCGGTCAGCTTGCAGGCGGGCAGATCCTGTCGAAGACCAATCAGGCTTGCTTCCACATCCTTTGCATCCGGGTTGAGCTGGGATGGATCTTCAATGCGAATCTGCTGCTCGATGAGCAGGCGCGTAATCAGCCGCTCCAGCGCCGCGGATGCGGAGTTGTCCTGCTGATTGCCACCGGGCAGCAGATGCACGAGGCGCATCTCTTCATCCACATCGCTGGCCAGCACCACCTGCTGGTTGACGACGGCAACCACGGCATTCAAGCGATGCGTGGGCGCATTTGCCGGGGACTGCGGAGCGGTCGGCATCGGCTGGGCAAAAAGCGCGAGCGATGCAAGCAGCAGCGGAGCACATGCGCCGAGCGCGCGCAGCAGGAATCCGGGATTGGTCGTCTTGTGCATCAGAAGCTCTGCCCCAGACTGAAGAAGAAGTTGAAGTGTGCGCCTTCGCCGACATACGGGTTGGTTAGTTCCACCTTGTTGATGGCATCGTAGGTGACGGGATAGATGGGTGGATTGAGGTTGTAACTGAAGTCCACGCGAATGGGTCCGACTGGCGTGCGATAGCGCAGGCCCAGCCCCACGGCGTGAGAAAAATAATTGAACGTGCAGCTTCCCAATTGGCCTGTGGAGGTGACCGGCCCGGTGAGCGGATTCTGTGCTGTCACCGGGGCCAGATTGCGGCAGCCAGCCCGATTCTGCTGACGAAAACGCAGCATGCTGGGCCAGACGTCGGAGGCATTGGTGAAGACGTTGCCCATGTCGTGAAAAGGCACAAAACTGAGCGAAGTTCCGAAGTAGGGCAAGGTGGGCGGCGGCAGTCGAAATTCCAGACTGTTGACGAAAACACCCGCGCCGCCGATGGGAAAGCCGGTCTGCGGATCACGCGGTCCGGCAGCGTTGATGCCAAATCCTCGATGAGAATTTGCGCCGCCGGCATAGAGCCGCTCCGGAAGTGGAATCAGCTCATCGGCGGCATTGCCATAGGCGCGCTCCTGTCCGTAGCGGGTGTTGCGGGCAAAGACGATGCCGGTGCGACCCAGTTCGTAGTAGCTGGAGTTGGAGGTGTCCACCTGATTGAAGTTTGCCTGGGACGAGAAGATGGACGAAGAAATAAACTCCTGAAAGCTGGTATAGGTGCCGCGATGCGCATCGAGAGGCGCGTCGCGCGTGTCGCGGATCCACGTCAACCCAGGACCGCCGACGCGCACGGCCTGCGCCAGCAGCGGGATATCGGTGATGGGAACCTGGACGCTGTTGGCGTTGACTTTGACGCGGCGAAAGATGAGCTGATATTCGAGTGTGTTGGCGCGGCTCAGCAACTCATGTTCGCCAAAGAAGTGTTGCGTCAGGGCGAAGTTTGCCTCCAGCGTGGACGCGCTGTAGGTGACGACATCCTGACTGTTGTTGTATCCGCCGGAGATGAGCAGTTCCAGGTTGGGATTGTTGCGGAATCGCGGCGACTGAAAGAGCAGGTCGATCTGCTGCTCCAGAAGACCGTAATGTCCGCGGATGGAAGCGGTCTGATCGCGTCCAAAAAGATTGGTGCGGCTCAACTCAACCAACACACGCGGACTGATTCCCACGGTACCGTTTGGATTGCTGGTGGGCGATCCGTTGACGGTTCCGGTCTGCACCTCGAAACCCGCGCCATAGCTGAAATCCCAGCGCCGGGCTTCCGTGGTCTGGAGCAGGACGGTCTTGCGCGGCTGCTGCCCCTGCGGATTCAACACCACCGGATTCACTTCACTGAAGAGCGCCAGATTATAGAGATTTCGCTGCGTATCCAGCAGCGCCGACTGGTTCAGCGGATCGCCGGCGTGAATCGTGACCGCGTGCTGAATGGTGGCCGGACGCGTGAAGTGCAGGCCGGTCGTGAGCACGTTGCGCACAAAGACCTGTTCGCCCTCGTGAACGTGAAAGACAATATCGACCTCGTTCTTCTGTGTCTTTGCAAGCGCTTCCGTCACCTCTACGTTCGACTGATCGAAGCCTTTGCTGAGGTAATAGGTACGCAGAGTATCGCGATCCGAGGCCAGGTTTTCGGGCGAAACCGGTTGCTCTGGCGTGGTGTTGAGCAAGCGTTTCAGATCGCTACCGGCAACCTTTTCGTTGCCCAGAATTTCTACGGAGCGCACGCGCTGCTGCGGTCCTTCGTCGATGATATAGGTCACCTGAAGCGCGACCTGCTTTTTGTTGCCCCGCGGCAGAGGACGCTCGCCCTGCTGGTCCTGGTCGGTGATGCGGGACGTCACACGAACCGCCGAAAAACCGTTGTTCAGGTAGATGGCTTTCAGTGCGGCGACATCGCTTTCCACAAGCTGCTGGTTATAGAGTCCCTGCTTGTCAAAGGCATTTGCCGAGGTGACGCTGAGCAGGTCGTTGAGAGTTCGACGATCGAAGTAATGCGCGCCTTCAATGGAGACGCGTGTGACCTTATGTCGCGCGCCAAGCACGACGTGATAGGTGATCTTCACCTTGCCGGTTCGCGCATTCTGCTCCAGCGCCGAAAGCCGGTCATGGGTCACCTTTGCATCGAAGTAACCCAGCTTCTGAAGGTAATTTTCGATGCGCAGATTGCCTTCGTTGAGCAGGTCTTCATCCACTGCCGCTTCCTGATAGACAGGTACGAGAGCGCGGATGCGCTCGGCGCTCAGATGCGCTCCATCGACGGCGACCTGAACGACTGGCCCACGATTGGCGACAAACTTGTAGTTGACGAGATTTTTCGCCGCATCATAACTCTGTTCTTCGAGCTTGACTTCAGCTTCAAGCCGATCCTGTTTGCGATATTCCTTGAGCAGTCCATTCATTGCCTTGCTGCCGGTCTCCTGTCCAACGCGCTCACCACTGCGCAGGTGCGCATAGCGCTGAAAAGCTGCATCGTCCATTCCGCTGTCGCCGATGAGGGTGATGGCTCCGGTGTGCGCCTGCTGCCCGGGCACGATGGTGAAGGCGATATTGACCAACTGCTGCTGCGGATCGGGAGTGATCACGTAGCGAATCTTTGCCTGTCGATAGCCGAGTCGCGTGAGTTCCTGCTTCATGTCGGCCTGGCCGCGCTCCAGAAGCTGCTGGGAAAACGGCGTTCCCGGCGTCAATCGACTGGCGCGCAACAATAGGGAATTACTGTTGGCTCCGCGCGCGCCGATCACGCTGAGCGTGCCGATGAAAGGCCGCGCATGACCACGAAATTCCAGCACAACGCCATTTTGTTCCCGATAACCGTAGACGGCAAGCGCATCATAAAGTCCGGTGGCAAACAATCGACGCAGACTCGCATCAATCGCCGAACTGCTTAAAGGCTTTCCCGGTTGCTGTTCCAGCGACTGGGGCAAAGGGGAGAGCCGATCCCGGTCAACGCCGGTGAAGTCGATGCGGAGAACGGGCAATCCCTGCCATCGGCGAATTCTCCTGTCTCCGATGAGCACATTGGCCGGGTCGGCGGTTCTGCGCGTTGCATCCGGCCCGACGGCCAACTTCAGCGGGGCCGATTTTTCTGTTTTTTTCGCCGTTTGCGACACGGTTTGACCCTGGACCGGCGAAGCCAAAGCAAGGAAAATGCAGCCGACAGCGACGAGGAAGCCGGATGGGCCGACTTGCGGCCAGGCGTACGCCCGCGGAAGCTGCCTCAGAATTGAAATAGCGAGCGACCTCCGACTCTGGCGGCATTCACCACCCTGCACACATCTCCACAGAATGATTCTTTGCTTCCGCTCACTATACTAATAAGTGCAGGTAAGGTTTGCAGAGGTTCCCTGCAACCTTAACGTTGATCCGGCTCATCGAAGTCATCGTTGACACTGCAATCTGCTCTTTGTTCCGGAGTTGCAGCAGGAGATATTTTGACCGCCAGGCACACGAGTCCATCCATCATCGAAACCGAGGCCGTCCCATCCGAGCTTGCGACTTCGGCGGCGGCGACCGCCGACGAGACACTGGCGCGCGCGCAGGCAGGCGACGGGGCGGCGTTTGCGCAGCTCTATGCCCTGCACAAACGCCGCGTTTACTCGCTTTGCCTGCGCATGGTGGGCAATGTGACCGAAGCGGAAGATCTGGCGCAGGAGGCATTTCTGCAGCTTCACCGCAAGATCGCCACCTTTCGCGGAGATTCTGCTTTCTCCACCTGGCTGCACCGGCTGACCGTGAATGTAGTGTTGATGCACCTGCGCCGCAAAGGGTTGAATCTGGTTTCACTGGACGAGGCGATGGATCCATCGCCGGAGTCCGGACCGATGCGCAGCTTTGGTACGCAGGACCTGCGACTGACTGGGTCGATTGATCGCATGGCGCTGGAAAAAGCGATAGCCGACCTGCCCGCCGGCTATCGCCTGATCTTCATGCTGCATGACATTGACGGCTACGAGCATAATGAAATTGCGACGATGCTCGACTGCTCGATCGGCAACTCCAAGTCGCAGCTTCACAAGGCGCGCATGAAGCTGCGCGAGGCGCTGGGCGCACGCACGACCCCGGAGGTGCTTCCGTGAATCCACCCGAGAGACTCAACCACCCAAATGCAGAGACAGGCGCTTCCGCTTCAACGCATGAGCAGGAGTGCGCATCGTTTCAGTCGAGCATGGCGGCGCGCATTGCGGCTGGGGAAGACCTTCAATCCGATGCTCACCTGATGGGTTGCCCGCGGTGCCAGACGTTGCTGACCGAACTGGAGGCGATTGCCCAGGCCGCGCGCATGCTGTTGCCCACGGAAGAAGAGCCGGATGACAAGCTCTGGCAGAAGATTGAGCAGGCAATCTCCAGTGACCGCCGCTAACCGGACCGCAACCGCGCGCTCGGCACACAGTCCTGTTCCTGCCATTCGCCTGATCGTGCTGACGGGATTTATGGGAGCGGGCAAGACCACCGTGGGCAGACTGCTTGCCGAGCGGTACGGCTGGCAGTTTGCAGACGCGGATGCAATCATCGAAGCCGACACGGGGCACAGCATTGCCGCACTTTTCCAGATGCATGGCGAAGCCTGGTTTCGCGAACTGGAGCACCGCACGATTCGCGCGTTTGCAGAGAGCAAATCCTGCATAGACACCGACGCCGCCCCATCTCTGGGCTGGGTGCTGGCGCTGGGCGGAGGAGCCATTGAAGACGCGCGCACGCGCCAACTGCTGCTGGAGACACCCTGTGTCCGGCTGATTCACCTGGAGGTTTCGCTGGCAGAAGCCGTCCGGCGCTGCACCGCCGACGCTGAGACTCGGCGACCTGTTCTGGCCGACCGCGATCGGCTGGCGGCGCGCTACGCGCAGCGGCTGGAGATGTATCGACAGGCACCGCTTACGCTGCCGGTCGATGGCCTGGCTCCGCAGCGGGTGGCCGAACAGATTGCCGAGCATCTGGCGCAGCTTGAAGGGAGTTGACTTGCGAAATCGATTGACGCATTTTGCCGCTGCATCCTGGGCTGAAATGCCCACCGCCAAAAACAGGTATCATGCAAAGAGGTTAGTTCCGGGCAGAAACAGTTGCTTCCCCCGCCTGCTGGTTCCGGTGCGCTTTTGTTGCAAACCTGCCGGATGCGCTGGAACCTCCGCTGCATGAGTCTTCCGCATTGCTTCGCATGACGATGAGTTCCCCTGTGTCGACCGATTCCGCCTCGCCGTTGTCCGCGCCCTCAGCGGCCCAGATGCCGCATGCGAAACATTCATCCGCGGGCGCGACGGCGACGCTGATTGGCGATCTGCGCGAACTGTTCAAGTTCAAAGTGACGACGATGGTGCTCATCACCACGTGGGCCGGTTTTTATCTTGGCTCACTCCGCTCCGGGATCAGCAGCGTGCAGCGCGGCCTGGTGGAGACGCTGATCGGCGTTGCCCTGGTCTCTGCCGGAGCCAGCGCTCTGAATGAAGCGATGGAGCGGAAATCCGACGCGCTGATGCTGCGCACGGCGCACAGGCCCATTGCATCGGGACGCATCTCGCTGCCGGTTGGATTGGCGCTGGGACTGGGAGCGGTTCTGCTGGGCGGCTGGACGCTGCTGGAGACGACGAATCTGCTCACCGTCGCGCTGGCGCTGCTGACCGTCTTCACCTATGTTGCGATCTACACTCCGCTGAAGCGCGTGACTTCGCTGGCGACGTTTCTGGGCGCATTTCCCGGAGCCGCAGGACCGCTGCTGGGCTGGACGGCGGCGCGCGGCCAGATTGAGTGGCAGGGCGTGGCGCTGTTTGCCATTCTTTTTGTCTGGCAGTTTCCACACTTCATGGCGATCTCCTGGCTCTATCGCCACGACTATGCCCGCGCCGGCATCCGCATGCTGCCTGTCGTCCAGCCTGACGGCGTGTCCACGGTGATTGAAGCGCTGTTCTATGCCGTGTTGATGATTCCGGTGAGCCTGGCACCGTGGTGGCTGCACATGGCCGGCATCACGTACGCCGTGCTTGCCGTTGTGCTGGGAGCTTTTTACCTTGCGTATACGGTGCGCTTCAGCCGCATCCTGCGCACCACTGACGAAACCGAAAGCCGCATGGTTGCCCGCGACCTGCTGAAGGTGAGCGTGCTGTATCTGCCGCTGCTGCTCACCGGCCTGATGTTGGCAGCCACCATTCGATAACCGGGGAAACCGCATATGACGCAGACACTGCCCACACGCTCGGCGATTACGGCGATTCTTGGCATCAGCCTGGCCGCGACGCTCTTTCTTTTCTGGCTGATTTACGTGCATCCGGCGGCGGATCCTTCCAGCCTGCGGCTCACCTTCCTGCCAGCGCTCAATGCGCTGCTGAACGGGCTGAGCGCCTCGGCGCTGCTGATCGGCTTTGTGTTCATCCGCGCCCATCGCATTCCGGCACATCGCGCCTCCATGCTGACGGCTTTTGTCTTTTCCGCGCTGTTTCTGGTCAGCTACATTGTGAACCACGCGCTGCACGGGGAAAGCCATTATCCGCTGCACAGCCCGCTGCGCACGTTTTATCTGGCCCTTCTGGTCAGCCACATTCTGCTGAGCGTGGTTGCGCTGCCGATGATCCTGATCACCTTCTTTTTTTCGCTCACGGGCCGCATCCCGAACCACCGGAAGATCGCACGCTGGACTTTTCCCATCTGGCTTTATGTTTCGGTCACGGGCGTCATTGTCTATGCCATGCTGGCCGCGGCGCGAGCCTGACCCCGATTGACCCTCAACCTGTTGCTGAGAGACCGGATGAACGATTTACCCAAGACCGCCATGAATGCACCAGCGACCAGCGACGGCACGCGGGAGTTGCTGATGGGCGGCTTGTCGATTCTGTTCGTCGGACTGGTGGCCGTCATACTCACGGCTACGTTGCTGGGCGGCATCAATCGCGACGGAGCGCACTCCAACGCAGGCTGGTTTGCACTGGTGGTGGGCGCGATGTGCGTTCCTTTTGGACTGATGCTGACGCTGCTGGGCCTGGCCAAGTGGCTGCGCAAGCGCCGCAGCTGATGCAGCCTGGCCTTTGCGTCGGACGGCGGCACCCATCTGACTGCGACACCCATCTGGGTGCAGGACGCAGGAAAGAGCTTGTCTCTGCTATCCTTTTGCTTAACCTTTCGGAGAAAACGTCTATGGCAAAGAGTGTGAATAAAGTGATTCTGCTTGGCAATGTGGGCAAAGACCCTGAGTTCAAGGCTCTGCCCAGCGGACAGCCGGTGGTCAACTTCAGCCTGGCGACCAGCGACCGCTACAAAGACCAGCAGGGCAACCAGCAGGAGCGCACGGAGTGGCACAATCTGGTGGCCTACGCGAAGCTGGCGGAGATTGTGCGCGACTACGTGAAAAAAGGCAGCAAGCTCTATGTGGAAGGCCGCCTGACGACGCGAAGCTGGGACGACCGCGAGACGAACAAGAAGGTCTATCGGACGGAGATCGTGATCTCCGATCTTTCCCTGCTTTCGGGCCGCGGCGAAGAGGGCGGATCGGCGTCCGGAGGGTACTCCGGCGGGCGGAGCAGCGGCAGCTACGATCAGCGCAGCCCAGCCTCGGACGACTTCGCACAGTCCACGCAGATTACCGACGACGATATTCCTTTCTGATCGATCGGCCTGGTCGTCGTGACACTTCCCCTGCCGGGCAGTCTATCTGCTATGCCTGATGCTTGCAGGTTTGGGCGTTGACCGCGCCTGGAATGCTTTAATAACAAGAGGGCCGCAGCCGTCGTCAACCGCTGATGCGACCGCCCCCTGGAGGAATTCCTAACCCGATGTCTTTGTTTCGCCGCACGTCTCTCCTTGCAGTAACATTCGTCGCTTTTTCCTCGCTGGCTTTTGCCGCGGGACAGGCGGAACAGCCCGCGCAGCAGCCGGCAACTTCCTCTTCTTCCAGCCCGGCGGCACAGACGCCGGATGCTCCCCAGAGCAATATCTATCAGCAGGGCATGACGGTGCAGGAGCGGCTGCGCGCGCGCCGCGAACAGCGCCTCAAAACCCAGATTCACGCCATCTACGATCATCTTTATGAGGCGTATATTGGCTCAGGATTCATCCGAACCGTTGCCGGGCCGGGCGTGGCGGGCGACTACGGCGGAGGTCTGCAAAAGGTCAACCTGTATGCCTGGGAAGTGGGCTTTGCCCGCTATTACAGCGAGCACTGGGCGGTGACGCTGGATGGCCGCGGGTACTACGGAACACAGTTTCTGGGGCCGAACCCGACCAATGTCGTCAAGCCGGCAATCAGCGAATACGCCGCGCTGGCCGGTCCCAGCTATCGCTTCATCCTGCGTCCGCGTTATTCGGTCGCCGGACGCGTGATGGTGGGCGCGGTCTTCAATAACTACTTTGCCGACGCGAATGGATTTACCGCTCCGCTGCTGGGCCTGTATCCGGACAGCGCGGCCGGTGTGCTGAATATCAGTTTGCCGATCGAATACAACGTGAGCAACAACCTGAGCCTTCGGCTCAGCCCGGAGTATTTCATGAGCAGCTTTGACTCCAGCATCCAGAACGGTCTTGGGTTTGGCGGCTCGATGGTCTATCGCTGGGGCAAGCTGTAAGCCCTGTGCCGCTCAAGAACTGAAAAATGCACAAGGCCCGCGATCGACTCGCGGGCCTTGTCTTTTGCGCTGCGGATGAGAGCGAAAGACGGCTCTTATTGCAGGATGGGAATCCCGGCGATGCGCTGCTGCCACTCGGCAGGACCGGTCTGGTGAACGCTGGTTCCACGGGAATCGACCGCGACGGTCACCGGCATATCGACGACATCGAACTCGTAGATCGCCTCCATGCCGAGGTCTTCAAAGGCCAGCACGCGCGCGCCGTGAATGGCTTTCGAAACCAGATAGGCGGCACCGCCGACGGCCATGAGATAGACCGCGCTGAACTCACGAATCGCCTCAATCGCCGCAGGGCCGCGCTCGGCCTTGCCCACCATGCCGAGCAGGCCGGTTTCGGCGAGCATCTGGCGCGTGAACTTGTCCATGCGCGTGGCGGTGGTTGGCCCCGCCGGTCCAACTACCTCTTCGCGCACCGGATCGACCGGGCCGACGTAGTAGATGAAACGGTCCTGGAAATCGACGGGCAGCTTTTCGCCGCGGCTGAGGATGTCGGTCATGCGCTTGTGCGCGGCGTCGCGTCCGGTGAGCAGCTTGCCGCTCAGCAGAAGCACCTCGCCGGGCTTCCAGTTGGCCACATCGGCGCGGGTCACCGTATCCAGATGGACGCGCCGCGCGCCGGAGACGTCATAGGTCAGCCTGGGCCAGTCGGCAAGCGAGGGCGGATCGAGAAACACCGGGCCGGAGCCATCCAGCACGATGTGGGCGTGGCGCGTGGCGGCACAGTTGGGGATCATGGCGACGGGCAGATTGGCCGCGTGGCAGGGATAATCGAGCACCTTCACGTCAAGCACGGTGGTCAGCCCACCCAGCCCCTGCGCGCCGATGCCGAGGCGGTTCACCTTGTCGAAGAGTTCCAGGCGCAGTTCCTCGGCACGCGTCTGCGCGCCACGGGCGATCAGATCCTGAATGTTGATCGGGTCCATGAGCGATTCCTTGGCCAGCAGCATGGCTTTTTCACTGGTGCCGCCGATGCCGATGCCCAGCATTCCAGGCGGACACCAGCCGGCGCCCATCGTCGGGACGGTCTTCAGCACCCACTCGACGATCGAGTCAGAAGGATTGAGCATGACGAACTTGCTTTTGGCCTCAGAGCCGCCGCCCTTGGCCGCGACGGTGATCTCGACGGTGTTGCCGCGCACCAGTTCCACGTTGACGACGCTGGGCGTGTTGTCGCGTGTGTTTTTACGCGCGCCGGCGGGGTCGGCGAGCACGGAGCCGCGCAGCTTGTTGTCCGGGTCGAGGTAAGCGCGGCGCACGCCTTCATCGATCATCTGCTGAAGGTCCATCTGAGCATCAAAACGAACATCCATGCCGACCTTTACAAAGGCGTTGACGATGCCTGTGTCCTGGCAGAGGGGGCGATGACCTTCGGCGCACATGCGGCTGTTGATGAGAATCTGCGCGATGGCGTCTTTGGCCGCCGGCGACTGCTCGCGATCATAGGCGGAGGCCAGCGAACGGATGTAATCGACCGGATGGTAGTAGCTGATGTACTGCAAGGCTCCGGCGACGCTTGCGATGAGGTCTTCCTGGCGAATGACGGTCATGATCTTCGACTCCTGCACTGGTTGTTACGGCACGGCTTGTTCCGGTGCTTTTCGGCGCTGCGCAATTGCGGTGATCCAGTTCCCTGCACCACGCGTTCCCCGCACCGCGCGCTTGATCTCCCTCAGGATACGTTTCAGGACGCGCGGCTGTCTCACATTCTTAGATGCCGAGTTCGGCGCGGATGGCCGCGGCGATGGCTTCGGCGTGGTGACGCATGGCGGCTTCATCCACAGCCTCGATCATCACACGGGCCAGCGCCTCGGTGCCGGAGTAGCGAATGACGACACGACCGCTGTCACGCAGGGCGGAGTCGGCAGCGGCAATGGCGGACTGAATGGCAGGAAAGCTATCCAGAGGCAGCTTTTCGCGGACTTTGACGTTGACGATGACCTGCGGATAGACCTGCAAATCGGCGGTCAGATCTTCGAGGGATCGTCCGCTGCGGCCGAGCACATCGAGGACGACGAGCGCGGTGAGCAGGCCGTCGCCGGTGGTGGCCAGATGAGGAAAAAGGATGTGGCCGGATTGTTCTCCACCGAGAGCGGCATCGTGGCGGCGCATCAACTCCAGCACGTAGCGGTCGCCGACGGCGGCGCGCAGCATCTGAATGCCGGAGCGGCGCAGCGCGGCCTCCAGACCCATGTTGGACATAGTGGTGGCGACGACGACATTGCCGGTGAGCAGGCCACGGGATTGCATCTGGCGGGCGCAGAGCAGCAGAATGGCGTCGCCGTTGATGACGTTGCCGGATGCGTCGGCCAGCAGGCAGCGGTCGGCGTCGCCATCGAGCGTGATGCCAAGCACTGCGCCGCGTTCGACGACGGCGGCGGCTACCGTCTGCGGATGAAGCGCGCCGCAGTGGTCGTTGATGTTGCGTCCGTTGGGCGCGGTGTGGAGCAGCGCGACTTCACCGCCAAGCGCGTGAAAGAGCGCGGGCGCAACGGCGGCTGCGGCTCCGTTGGCGCAATCGACGACGATACGGCGGTCGTCGAGACGAAGACCGGGCACGAGCGAGAGCAGGAAGTCGATGTATTCCGCGGCGTAATGCGGCTGATCATCCACTGTCGGCAGCGTGTTGAGAGCAGGCGCGGCGGAGCCGACGGCGTGGCGAAAGATGATCTCTTCGATGGCCAGCTCGACTTCATCGGGGAGCTTGAATCCGTCGTTGCCGAAGAGCTTGATGCCGTTGTCCTGCCAGGGATTGTGCGAGGCGGAGATGACGACGCCGGCATGGAAGCCATCGCGTCGCGTGAGATAAGCGACGGCGGGCGTGGGCAGCACGCCGGCGCTGACGATCTCCGCACCGCCGGCGCGCAGACCGGCAGCCAGCATGGAGAGAATCCAGCCGCAGGACTCGCGTGTGTCGCGACCGACGAGCACGCGCGGCGTGATGGCCAGCGGACGCAGAGAGTGCGCTACGGCCAGGCCGACAGCATAGACGGTTGGTTCATCGAGCGGAGGCTGACCGGCAACACCGCGGATTCCATCGGTTCCAAACAGCTTTCTCATTCTTTCCCTTGTCGGTTGTTCTCTTTGATTTTGGTTGCTGGCGCATTGGTGCTTCGTGATTGGGGGTCAGATTGCGCAAGCGTCTTCTCGCGCGGAACTGTCGTGGTCTGAATTGTTGTGGCCTGAACTGTGGCGGCCTGGACTTCTTCCACGCGGCTGATGAAGCTGCCTTTGCCCAGCCGCGCATGAACAAGCTGGTTGGGCTGAAGCTGGCTGGAGTCGCGGAGGATGGTTCCATCCGCAGCCTGCACCAGCGCGTAACCGCGCTCCAGCACGGCCAGCGGCGAGAGCGCTGCAAGCTGAAGCTGAAGCTGAGCCTGCATCTGTCGCCGCGCTTCGACGACGGAGTGGATGGTGCGGTCGAGGCGCTCGGCCAGCGCGCGATGGGCAAGCGAAGAGGCATGAGAGCAACGGATGGCTGAGGCTTGAAGACGCTCGCGGAGGCTGGCCAACTGCTCCCGCGCGGTGCTGAGCTGGCGCTGCGGATCGCGACGCAAGGTGAGCGCGGCGAGCGCCTCCAGTCGAAGCCGAGCCTGGCGCAGACGCAGCGACAAGGCTGCATCCAGCGCTGCGGAGAGGTCGTCCAGACGCTGCTGACGCTGGCCCAGCGCGGCAGTGAAGCGTGCATCGATGCGGCTGGCGCGCAGCGCGGCAAAGTGCTGGCGAGCCTGAAGCAGTTGGAAACGGGCGGCGCGTTCCAGGCGACGATGGAGTTCAAAGACGCGATCGGCAACGTTGGCCAGCGATGCGGTGACCAGCTCGGCAGCCGCTGAGGGCGTGGGCGCGCGCAGGTCGGCGACGAAATCGGCGATGGTGAAGTCGGTTTCATGACCGATGGCGGAGACGACGGGAAGCGGCGAAGCGGCGATCGAGCGCGCGACACGCTCGGAGTTGAAGGCGGCCATGTCCTCGAGCGAGCCGCCGCCGCGGGCGAGGACGATGAGATCGACGGAGAGCGCCGGATCGGCCAGGCGACGCAAAGCGGTTTCAATTTCGGCTGCGGCGGAGTCGCCCTGCACCGCGACGGGGACAACCAGAACATCGAGCGCCGCGTGACGGCGGCGAGCGATCTGCAAAAAGTCGCGGATGACGGCTCCGGTGGGCGAAGTGACGAGGGCGACGGTGCGCGGAAACGGCGGCAATGGACGCTTGCGCTCGGCATCGAAGAGACCCTCGGCGCGTAGCCGCTCCCGCAACTGCTCAAAGGCAAGCTGAAGGCTGCCGACACCGGCTGGCTCCATGGTTTCACCAACAAGCTGAAGCTGGCCGCGCTGCTCGTAGATGCTGATGGCTCCGCGAACGCGCACGGCGAGACCGTCCTCGGGACGAAAACGAAGCAGCAGCGCCTGACGGCGAAAAAGCACGACGGAAAGCTGCGCGGCTTCGTCCTTCAGCGTGAAGTAGAGATGGCCGGCGGAGGATGGACGGAAGTTGGAGATTTCGCCCTCGACCCAGACGTTTCCAAGCGACTGCTCGACGAGCGAGCGCGCCTCGGCGACAAGCTGACTGACGCGGAGGATGCTTCGAGCCGGGCGCGCCGGACGATCGGCTTCAAAACGAAGCGCAAGCTGCGAAGATGGATCCTCAAAGGGCACTGTGGACCAGTTTACCGGACTGGAGAAAACGGGTTTCGTGGAAGAGCGGCTTTGCCATAAGCTGGACAGAAGGGGACGCAGCACGAAGAGAGGAGGCGCGATGCACTGGAAGTTGGAAGCGGCACTGGCGGCCTGCGCGTTGCTGGGCCTGCGACACGGATTCGACTATGACCATCTGGCGGCGATCAGCGATATTGCAGCGGTGCAGACAAGCCGCCGACGCGCGCTGGGACTGGGGCTGCTCTACGCCGTGGGACACGCGCTGACGGTGATCGTGCTGGGCGTGGCGGTGATCCGGATGCACCTGCCTCTGCCGGTGTGGCTGGACGCGGTGACCGAACGGGTGATTGGCGCGACGCTGATCGTGCTGGGGCTGGCCGTTGTCGCGGGTTTGCTGCATCCGCATGCGCATCCGGAGCGGATGCAAAGCCGGATTGCGGCTGGGGTGAATCTGGCCCGGACACTGGGCTGGCGACTGCTGCGACTCTTTGAGCCGGAGCGCGAACGCCCGGCGCTTTTCGCATGGAACTACAGCGGGCCGAGCGTCTTCCTGATTGGCATGGTGCATGGGGTGGGCGCGGAGACGCCGAGCCAGCTCATGCTCTTTCTGCTGGCCTCGCGGCTGGGCGGCACGATGCAGGGAATGCTGGGACTGGCTGCTTTTGCCGTGGGACTGGTGACGATGAACGGCGTGATGACGGCGTCGCTGAGCGGCATCTTCGGCTCACGGCTGCGGCATCCGCTGGCGGGACGAATTCTGGCGTGGACCGGCGCAGCGTATAGCTGCGGGATCGGCGTGGTCTTCCTTTTTGGCTGGTCGTCTGCGCTGCCGAGCCTGATGTGACGCAGCGGACGCTCGGCTGCGGACGCGCCTCGGGCTTTGGCTGCGCTCCCGATGGTCGCGGTTGGGTTCTGGAAGAAGCAGATTCCCTGCGGGAAGGCCAGCAAGAAAAGCATTGCATGCAGCCACTGCGCGTCTGCGGACGCGCCTCAGACTTTGGCTGCGCTCCCGATGGTCGCGGGGAAGCGGAGTGGAGAACGCTGGCGAACAGCAGATTCCCTGCGGGAAGGCCAACAAGAAAAGCAAGGGCAAAGGCAAGAACAAAAGCAGATTCCCTGGGGGAATGACAACAAGAAAAGCAAGGGCAAGGCAAGGGCAAAGGCAAAAGCAAGGGCAAGGGCTGCTGCGAGGGCGGCAGATCAGAAGTGGTAAGCGATGCCACCTGTGGCGCGGGGATTGACGCGCATATTCTGCGAGTATCCGAGATGATTGGGATCGATGGCGAACGCGGAGAAGATGCCGTCGCCGGCGAGGCGGATGGCGAGGTTTTTGCGGATGTCGTACTGCATGCCGCCGCCGACGGCAAACGCAAAGGCGAGGTTG